>DASPJH010000552.1:0-2668 GCA_035628715.1 Bacteroidia bacterium | reverse complement strand
GAAGGTACCCTGCAATACCAGGTGAACCTGCCGTTTGAGAAAACCGGCACCGTGGGGCAATTTGATGCTAAAGTAACTGTTGATGGCGGTGGCAGCAAAGGCCAGGCTGAAGCTATCCGTTTGGGTCTTTCACGTGCCCTTGTGGAAGTGGATGCAGAGCATAAAAGCGCACTGAAAAAAGACGGCATGATGACCCGCGACTCACGTATGGTGGAGCGTAAAAAACCAGGTCAGAAAAAAGCAAGGAAAAGGTTCCAGTTTAGCAAGCGTTAATATACCAGGAATACAATGTCTAATATCAATATACAAGATCTTCTTGATGCCGGTGCACACTTCGGCCACCTTACCAAAAAGTGGAACCCAAAGATGGCACCCTTTATTTTCATGGAACAAAATGGTATTCACCTTATTGATGTGAATAAAACCAAGGCGAAGCTTGAAGAAGCCGCCGGCGCCATGAAAAATATAATAAAATCGGGTCGTAAAGTATTATTCGTAGCTACCAAAAAGCAGGCAAAAGAAATTATTGCCGCTGAAGCACAGCGTGTTAACATGCCATTTGTGGCTGAGCGCTGGCTGGGTGGTATGATGACCAACTTTGCTACCGTTCGCAAATCCATCAAAAAGATGCAGAGCATTGATAAACTGTCTAAAGACGGTACTTATCAAACCATCTCTAAAAAAGAGCGTCTGATGATGGATCGCGAAAAGCTGAAACTGCAAAGGGTACTGGGTGGAATTGAAGACATGAACCGTCTTCCCGCCGCTCTTTTTGTAGTGGATGTAAAGCGTGAGCACATTGCCATTGCTGAAGCTATGCGCCTTAACATTCCCGTGTTTGGCATAGTGGATACCAACTCTGACCCCACAAACATCGATTTCCCGATACCTGCTAACGATGATGCGGCAAAATCAATCACGTTGATTACCCGTGCCATTACCGATGCTATTGCTGAAGGTTTGCAGGAGCGTAAACGTGATAAAGAGGAAGTGGAAGCTGAACGTAGCGGCGAAGAGAAAGTACAAAACGATAAGGAAGAAATTTCAGCCGAATAATAGTAGGTATATAACCCGCTCAATTTGCCACAGTTTTTAACAAAGTATTAAACCTTAATAAAGGATAGGAATAAGTATGGCTATAACTGCTGCTGATGTAAACAAACTGCGCATGATGACCGGCGCAGGTATGATGGACTGTAAAAAAGCCCTTGAAGAAGCCAATGGCGACTTTGAAGGCGCTGTAGATATTCTTCGTAAAAAAGGACAAAAAGTATCGGCCAGCCGTGCCGGGCGTGAAGCTGCTGAAGGCGTTGTTGCCACTGCGCTTACTGCCGATAAAAAAACCGGTATTATCATTGCCCTGAACTGCGAAACCGATTTCGTGGCTAAAAACGCTGATTTTTCTGCTCAGGCCGAAAAATTTGCCAACCTGGCGCTGGATAAGCAGCCTGCCAGCCTGGAAGCCTTATTGGCCCTTGAGCTGGAAGGTCGCCCTGTATCTGAGCACCTTACTGATATGGTGGGCAAGATTGGCGAGAAGATTGAAATATCCCGCTACGAGAAAGTTAGCGGCGAGGTAGTGGTTGACTATATCCACCTGAACAAAAAAGTAGGTGTGCTGGTGGCCCTTAACCGTGCCGGAGAACAAGCTTTAATGGCTGGTAAAGATGTTACCATGCAGATTGCCGCTATGAACCCGGTGGCTTTGGATAAAGACGGTGTATCGGAAGATACCCTGCGCCGTGAAATGGACATTGCCCGTGAGCAGGCCCGCGCCGAAGGTAAACCTGAAACTATGCTGGATAAAATTGCAGAAGGTAAGGTGAACAAGTTCTACAAAGAATCGACCCTGCTGAACCAGGAATTTGTGAAGGATAACAGCAAGTCTATCCGCCAGATGCTGGACGGGGTTGAAAAAGGCCTCACCGTTACCGCCTTTAAAAGGGTGGAAATAGGAAAGTAATTTTTTGAATTATATTTAATCCCGCTTCGGCGGGATTTTTTTTGACTATCTAGTAAGGAATATCTAACCACCATGAGCCAGGAAATTAAATATAAGAGAGTATTGCTAAAGCTTAGCGGGGAATCGCTGATGGGCAACCAAAGTTATGGTATCGACCCCAAAATCTTAGCCCAATACGCTGCCGAGATACTGAAAGTTGTTAATATGGGCGTTGAAGTAGCCATTGTAATTGGTGGCGGCAACATCTTCCGTGGTGTGCAGGGTGTACAAGGTGGTGTTGTTGATCGCGCCCAGGGTGATTACATGGGCATGCTGGCCACGGTTATCAACGCTATGGCATTACAGGGTGCGCTGGAACGCGAAGGCATCAAAACCCGCCTATTGAGCGCCATTAAAATGGAGCAGATTTGCGAGCCCTTTATCCGCCGCCGTGCCATCCGCCACCTGGAGAAAGGCCGCGTGGTGATATTTGGCGCCGGAACGGGAAACCCCTATTTTACTACTGATACAGCTGCATCCCTTCGTGCTGTTGAGATTGAAGCTAATGTGGTGCTGAAAGGCACCCGGGTAGACGGTATATATACTGCTGACCCTGAGAAAGATAGCAGTGCTACCCGTTTTGACGAAGTTTCATATAGCGAAGTATACGAACGTGGCCTGAATGTGATGGACCTTACAGCCATTACCCTTTGCCAGGAGAACAAA
>DASPJH010000551.1:0-4203 GCA_035628715.1 Bacteroidia bacterium | reverse complement strand
GTGGAAGAAGTGAAAGAAAGTGAATTTTTGGTGGCGGATGTATTAAAACAGCTGATACAGCAAAAGCTCGTAACCCCCATGAAACTAAACGAAAAAACCGGTGATTACGAGCCTTCGTTCATGTATGACAGTGACAATATGCGGGCTTACCGCTACCGGGTTACGGCCGAGGGGCTGAAGTTTATTGGGAGCAGGTAAGCGAGTATCCAGTATTTAGTATAGAGTAAAAGCACCATTGCGGATGTTACTTTATACTCTATACTTCAGTACCAGATACTATATCAAAACTCCTCCCGCACCCTACCACAATGCAGCATCTCATCCCCAAAATAAGGATTCATTATTTCAGGGTCGCTGCTCAACCAGTAAGCGCCTTTATCATTAAAAGCCATCGGGCAGTATTGGCGGTACACAGTTGCATCGTTAGCTTTAAACGATTTAGCTAGTGCATACAGGTATATTGAAACCTCTTCAAAACACTCGCGCTGGTGCTCAATGTCGGTATCAGTTTCAATAACTGCAGCCTGTTTAAGTATATATTCGGCATTAGTTCTGAAATACTTTCTTTGATCAGTGGTTAACGCGGCTGTATCTATTTTATTAAATGTTGAAATAAACAGTTTTGCATACTTCTTTGCATCAGCAGAGTTAGCAGCCACTAAAGCATCTTTTAAATCATAGTAATCCAAAAGCGACTTATTCAATTGTTTTTTAAATGTTTTGGAAGCATTGCCAAAATCTTTAATGGCAGTATCCTGTGCTGTTGCGGTGGCAAATATGCCCGCCACCAGAGCTATAATTATTGCTATTTTTTTCATTGTAATTAATTTTTAAGTATAAAGTACAGAAGTATAGGGTATAAGTATTAAAGTAGGAAGTATAAGGTATAAAGTACCGGGTATAAGGTATTTAAAACGTCCTTAGTACATTATACTCTATACTCAAGTGCTTTATACCTGTTTTTTAATGTTTGAGTCTGAATCTGAATCCTCCATACACCATTCGGCCCTGTACCGGTCCCCAGATGAGGGAAGCATCAAAATGATTACCAAAAGGCTGTTCGGGAGATAAGATCAGCCGTTCCTGGCGCTGATCCAGCAGGTTTTCACCCCCCACGTATACTTCCCAGCGCTTTCCTATAACCCTTGTTACCTGTGCATGCAGTATGGTGTATGATGGTGAACGCGACGGCAACCGTAAGTTCTCGGGATTATCCAAAGTGGTAGGCAAACGTTTGGGCCCATACCAGGATGTAGTTACATCCATTATCCATTTTTTATTACGGGTTTTATATGCCACGTTAATAAAGGCACGGTGGTTTGATACCAGGTATTTTTGCAGCAACCCGCTTTGGTACTGGGTCTTTACATCGTAATAGCGGTAGGCGGCACGTACTTCCAGCCTGCGCACCGGCTCATACGTAATTTGCACCTGCGCACTGTTGGCGTAGGACGGACCGTCAAGATTGTATATAGCTACGCTCCTGGCCGAGTTATCCAGGTCCACTACTACCTGGTTTTCAAATTCTGTACGGAATATGTCTGCTTCCAGCGTTGCCGACTTACGTTTGCCCAGCTTTATTTCGGTAGTCATGCTTAAGCCAAAGTTCCAGGCTACTTCGGGCCTTAAACCATAGGCTGGCTGAGTCTTCCAGTTTTGCGGCAGGTAAAAATTCCGTGAGGTGGTAAACAACTGCACGTTTTCAGCAAAAATATTGGAGGTGCGCTGCCCGCGTCCTGCCGTAAGGTGAAGTACGGTACCATTTCCATGGTCGTACCGTGCATGTAGTCGCGGAGTGGCAAAAAACCCAAACAGGTTATGGTAATCCGCCCTAAGGCCGCTGATGATCATCCACTTTTCCCTGATGGTCCAGGTATATTCAAAAAAAGCTCCCGGCACCTGTTCTACCCTGTTCAGCTGGGCGGTATCCATTGCCAAACGCTCAACTGCAAGGCTTTCGCTATAGCGGTCGTGCATAAAGCTCAATCCTGTACGGTACTTATGGTTGGTATTGCCAAACATCGACTGGTATATCAAATTGGCATACAGGCTTTGCTGGCGGGTATTGTACATATTATTGCCAAAGTTTGAATTCTGGCTGTGTGTAAGTGCGCTCCACATAAAACCCACGCTGGAATAATGCGTGGTGGGAAATACATAGCCGGTTTTACCAAACAGCTCAAATCGTTCGGTTTTCATGTTCACCATATATAAATGGTGTAAGTTGGAACCGTTATTTATTTGGCCAGCTTCCCGGTTATCCAACAGGGCCTTAACTCCCAGCATCCCTTCAATCCGTTTGGTAGTATGAAACTGCCAGCGGTTAATCACGTTTAGCTGTGAGCCATTGGGCATATCCATAAAACCATCGTTATTTTGGTCTACTGTGCCGTTTTGCGAGCTGCCGTGCAGCAACAGTGCTGTTGATATGTATTTATTCACCGGCTGGGTCAGCACAAGGTTCCCCTCATACCTGCCCTGGGTATTAGCATAGCCGTTAGCAAACACCCGGTCTTTGCTTTCCGGTTTGCGCAATTCGGCATTTACCTGGCCGGTAATGCTTTCAAAACCATTGGCCACGCTGCCTATACCCTTGGTTACCTGTATGCTTTCCACCCAGGTACCGGGTATATAACCCAGCCCATAAGGAGCGGATAACCCACGCACGCCCGGTAGGTTTTCTGTGGTTATCTGGGTATAAATACCGGCCAGTCCCAGCATTTGTATCTGCTTGGCGCCGGTAATGGCATCGCTGTATGTTACATCTACCGAAGGGTTGGTTTCAAAGCTTTCGCTAAGGTTACAACAGGCTGCCTTAAACAGCTCTTTCTCGGTCATAATGGTAGATTTGATAGGGTTAAGCCGGTCAATTTGGGTGGCTTTTGTTTCAGCTTCCACCGTCACTTCATCCAGTTCCATCACAGCTTCCATGGTAACCGTAAGGTTTTGGAAATTAGTATTGATAATTTCAATGGTATCGGATGTAAATCCGGCAAAAGAAGCCGTAATGTAAGGGTGATTTTCCAGCCGTATTAACTCAAACCGGCCCAGGCTGTCGGTAACTGTACCAACAACAGTATCGGTATACAGCACATGGGCAAAAGGAACGGGCACTGTGCCGGTGGCATTTTTTTCTACCACCCTACCCTTTATTGTTTGCGCTGAAAGCTGCATGGATATAGCCATTACAGCAATCAGGTATAAATATTTTTTTATGTTTATAAAGGTCATTTTTGGAATAAGATTAGAAATTTACACAAATAGTTTCCCCGCAGGGATAATTACCTGTGCTTATTTCATAACCTTATAACGCAGTCAACAAGCCACTTATGATTTAGCGGCGGACCTTCAGGGAAAGGAGTAAGGTAAGCGGTATTGCTGTTTACCTGTGATTGAAAACCGGGTGCTGCCAAAAAACCTGCGGGAAGAAACAACAGGCTGACCGGTGGCACTTCTACCTTGTTTACAGCCTGCGGATGATGAGTTTCTGCTTTCAGATAAGCTTCCTCATCGCTGCAGCAGCCCTTATCGTCCTGTTCACCGCAGCAGTCTTCTTCAACATCGGCGGCAATTATTGAAATATCTGCAAGGGTACCCTCGCAATAATGCAAAGTAAGCGGCAGCCCAACAGCATACACTGCAAGGTAAAGCGTTAAAAATATGCCTGCCAGCAAACGTTTCATTTCAATTCAAATATACGACTTTCTGTTTTGCAAAAACCAGGCCGCAGTTTTATTTATAACTACTTTTACATCAACTGTATAAAACAATCCTTAATTGGTTTGGCTTATAAATTGTAATACATTCGCTCAACTGATATTACTATGAAGAAATTTATACTCCTGTTTTTTACAGCCAGTTCCTTAATGCTGTTCAATAATTGCAGCAAAAACCCTGACGATAACAGTATTAATATTTTTTCGATTGAAGACGATAAAACCCTTGGCGCACAGGTAAAGGCCGAGATTGCCGCTAACCCTGCCGAATACCCCCTGCTGGATGAAAGCCAGTACCCGGAAGCGCATGCTTATGTAAGAAATATTGTGAGTAAAATACTCAATAGTGGTAAGGTTTTCTACAAAGACGAGTTTGTTTGGGAAACCTATATTATCCACGATGATGAGGTGATAAATGCTTTTTGTGTGCCGGTCGGATATATGTATGTGTACACAGGCCTTATTAAATATATGGACAGCGAGGATG
>DASPJH010000550.1:0-3777 GCA_035628715.1 Bacteroidia bacterium | reverse complement strand
GAAATAAATGAGTCAGACACATTTGAAATCATTTCGGGTTTTGAGAATGCAGACAAAATAAGAATTACAGCATTGGAAATTCCTTTCTGGGCTGAAAAGGACTTTAATACTAAAATGTTAGAGAATAACTTAGAGCGAATTCTTTCTAAAGAACTTAATGAATTTCTTGTCTGAGACCTTTTCTATGGCTTTCGGCGGTTTTATGGTAGTGTGCGTTCCAACCAACTGCAATTACATCATGCCGCCAGCAAGAACATCTTAACTGGATGCGTATGTGCTTAATAAAACCAGTTTCAAAATATTAAAACCTTGAATTACAGCTAATCTAAAAAAAACTTTCACAATTTGTTGCCCAAAAATCATTTTTTCCAATTAGTGTTTGGCGGCGAGGTTTTAACTCACCCCGAATGGCCAGGACGGTTGAAGTGCCCAACATTTCCCCTCTCTGATTGCAATCAGAGAGGGGCGACGTTCCCAGAGTCGGGCGGCTGTTAATAAGCGGGGGTGAGTTAAAACCCACCCACCGTCATTGCGAGCGGAAAGAGCTGGTTATAAGTAAATTTCACTAAGGGGCAGCGAAGCAATCCCGTACGGCAGGTGCACCGGGATTGCTTCACTACCAATAAACGGGAGTTGAACATAACAGGCAGCACGTTCGCAATGACGCCCAATTGCGGCTGAAATGCACAGGTGTGCCGGTTTGCCACCCTACGGCAAAAGACCAATGACCAACAACTAAAGACCAACGACCAATAAAATAATGAAAACAATTGCATTTATAGGACCGGAAGGCAGGACTATCACCTTCAGTGTCACATCTGTATATGAAAAAATTGCCGCCAGTGATAAGCGCGTGGTAATTAACCGCGGCGGCACACGCAGCTCAAAAACCTACTCGCTTTCGCAGTTTTTTATAAAAGAGCTTTTCCAGGGCGGGGGCAAGGTAATTACCGTTGCCCGTAAAACCTGGACCTCTCTCCGCGACACTGCCATGCGCGACATACTGGAAATACTGTATGAACACGGTTTGTACGAGCATGTGAAACACAGCAAAACCGAGCGGACGATAAGGTATGGCACCAATATGATTGAGTTTGTATCCATGTATGATGCCTACAAGGTGCGGGGCCGCAAGCGCACCCACCTGTGGCTGAACGAGGCCAACGAATGTACATACGACGACTGGATGCACCTGATCTTCCGCACTTCCGGGAGGGCGTTCCTGGATTTTAACCCCGATGACGTGAACCACTGGCTGAACACCGAGGTGGAGCTGCGCCGCCGGGCCGATAAGGGTGATGTGGACGTGATTGTGAGCACGTATAAAGACAATGATTTTTTGAATGACGAATTAATAAAGGAAGTTGAGTTTTTGGGCCGGGGCGACCCTGAATACTGGAAGATTTACGGGATGGGTGAGTACGGTAAGGTGCAGGGGCTGGTGTTTCCTGATTATGATGTGGATGAGGATATACCGCCGGAAGCAGAGCACGTGGCCTACGGTTTGGATTTTGGTTACAGCAACTCGGCTACTGCTTTGGTGGAGGTGAAGCGGCTGGGCGATGACATTTATGTAAACGAGCTGATGTATGGCACAATGATGACCAACAGCGATATTATAGCCCGGCTGAGGGAACTGGATATTGGCCGCAGGGATGAAATTATTTGCGACAGCGCCGACCCAAAAGCCGTGGAAGAGCTGTACCGGGCGGGCTTTAACGCCAAGTCGGCTGAAAAGGGGAAGGATTCGGTAGTGTTTTCGCTGGATGTGCTGATGAGGTACAAACTGCACGTAACGGCCGGTTCGGTGTGCATGCTGAAGGAGCTGAGAAGCTATAAATGGCAAACCGATAAAAACGGCAATGTGCTGAACCACCCGGTTAACCGCCTTAATCATGCTATTGATGCCCTGCGCTACGTGGCACTGGCGCATTTACAGGTGGAGACGAGAGGAAAGTATGCAATTGTATAGTTTGTGCGTGGTGAAGGGGGGACATGATGGGGCGACGGTTAACAATTCCTTGTCAGCCAGGAGGCGTTGAAAACGGTACTCGAAGGCTGACAAAACGGGATTGACTATTAGCTATTTACTAATTATCCATTTGATTTTGGAATTGACTTCAGCCACTGCTAAAGGCTGTAGTTCCACCAGTCTTTTAGGCGATAGTAAATGATAAATGGTAAATGATGAATGAAAACTATAAATTGCGGCACATTTAAAAAGATACGATGAGCATTTTAGTAAATAAAAATTCGCGTGTGCTGGTGCAGGGTTTCACCGGTGGCGAAGGTACTTTTCATGCTGAGCAGATGATTGCTTACGGAACTACCGTAGTGGGCGGGGTTACTCCCGGCAAAGGCGGACAAAAGCACCTGGACCTGCCTGTGTTTAACACCGTAAACGAAGCAGTGCGCGAAACCAAAGCCAATGTGAGTATTATTTTTGTTCCGGCCCCGTTTGCAGCTGACGCTATTATGGAAGCTGCCGATGCAGGCGTGGAGCTTATAGTTTGTATTACCGAGGGCATACCTACCAAGGATATGATTTATGTAAAATCGTACCTGCAAGGGCGCAAAAGCCGCCTGATAGGCCCTAACTGCCCCGGTATCATTACTCCCGGCGAAGCTAAAATAGGCATCATGCCCGGATTTATTTTCAGGCCCGGACGCATCGGTTTGGTATCAAAGTCAGGAACCCTTACTTACGAAGCGGTAGACCAGATTACCAAAGCCGGAATGGGACAAAGCACAGCTATTGGTATTGGTGGCGACCCTATTATAGGCACCACCACCAAAGAGGCCGTTGAAATGTTTATGAACGACCCTGATACCGATGGTATAATAATGATAGGTGAAATTGGCGGTGGTATGGAGGCTGAAGCAGCCCGCTGGATCAAGCAGCACGGTACCAAACCTGTAGTAGGCTTTATTGCCGGCCAAACTGCTCCGGCAGGTAAGCGTATGGGCCACGCCGGTGCCATTATTGGTGGTGCTGAAGATACTGCTGCTGCCAAAATGCAGATCATGCGCGAGTGCGGTATCCACGTGGTAGAATCGCCCGCTGAAATTGGCGCTACCATGGCCCGTATACTGGGCAGCAAAGCGTCTGCCTGAATAGTATGATAGGTAAGAGTTATCAGTTACCAGTGAAGTAGTTAGCTAAGCTAATAACTGGTAACTCTTACCAATTAATGGGTTTGTTTTTTGTCTGTCAAAAATGCTGTTTCGTCAAATTTTTACTATAAGTGTAAAAAATCTGGCTATATATTTGCACCATAATCTAACTAAAAACAAGGTATGAAAACGGTTAAAGCTTCCCTTAAAACCTCTGCAACCCGCAGCCTTGTTATGCTGTTGCTGGCTGCTAACCTGGTAGCATACGTTATCACCAGCCGCTTTTTTTCATCACAAAAGCTTGCCAGTAACCCCGGCGAGGAAAAACCTGGTATCATATCTCAAATGTATACCGGCTGGCAAATGCTGGATATGAGTTTTTCACTCATCGATTATTTTAATAACGTAGGCGACAGGAAGAATTAAGCCTTTTTCCTTTTTCGTACCTTCGGTTCTCAGTTTCACGCAACTAATTAATGATTACGGATAATTTCCGGAGGTATAAACTCGACCATCTCATTTTCTGGCTGTTCTACGTCCTTTTCTGGCTGGTAGTTTCAGGCAGCCTTTCACAGCCCTGGCAAGTACTCAATACCTTTATTGTTGTATTTTTTCATGCGCTGGTATCGTATTTTAATATATATGTACTTATACCCCTGTTTT
>DASPJH010000549.1:0-2963 GCA_035628715.1 Bacteroidia bacterium | reverse complement strand
TATTCCCCTGAATATCGGGCTGGAAAAAGAATTCCTCCCCGGCCCCGAGAAAACAGCTGAGAGGATCGAGTGGTTGCTGAATTATTGATAAAGATCTTTTTTAGGGTCCTGACGCGTGTCAAAAATATTTAAAAGTGTGATTCTGGAAGCCGATACCAGGTAATACAGCGCATTATGTTTTGTTATCAGAATCTTTCGGATTTGGGAGTATCTGGAGACTTTGCCTGCATTTGGGTGCAACGCAATTAAATCAAGTTTTAAATACAGTTCCAGTAAAAAGTTTTCAGCCACCGCTTGTGGCCAATTTTCCTTCAGGTACTCGAGAACAGACTCAATGTCGTTAGCAGCCTCTTCTGTCCAGACTATTTTATGAGCCATTGCTTTATCCGCTCCCGCATTACTACATCGGGTATTACTCTGCCTTCAGCAGCCTGTTTCAGAGATCTTTCAAGGCGTTCTTTCTGGTTGCCGGTAAGTTCGTCGATAATATCCTTTTCACTATCAACGGCTAAACCCGAAAACACCTCATGCATAAGATTAAGGGTGTCGATATCCTCTAGCTTGTCAACCAGGTGATGCAGTCGGAATCTCAGTTCGGTCTTATTCATCTCTAACAAATATACAAAAAGATTTGCCAAAATCTCTGTGCATACTGTCCGTTTAATGCTGGTGTAGGGTTAAAGGCTATCTGGCTAACTTACCTGGTAACCGTGCCTGCCGGGAAACTACCTGCAGCAATATTATTCATCGGATAGTTGACCATAGCAGCCGATGGATTGGGCACAGTTGCTTCGAGGGGCTTTAATAAAAATGGAGCAGAACTGTTATTGGGCACGGGTTCGATACTAACAAACATCTTATTACCTGTCAGGTCGGTAGGAAAGGTAAGCCCCGCAGGTGCATTTTGAACGAAATCCTCACCGGGAAAGGGGAATCCCGGTAACAGGCCAGAGTAGGGCGCATTATTATCTGCACCACCGGCCGATACAAATTTACCGGTTGTTACTGGTATGCCATTTATAACCACCCACCCCTCATATTGCCACCCTACAGGTAGTATTGGCAGGTTTTGCAGCCCCGGCGTTTGGGTACCACCATCCATAAACCACACGCCGCTTTTTTCATCTGCTGCTGAAGCGGTGGTTGGAGTAGCCAAAAGGTATTTGCCGGTAATGCCGCCAAAGTTATTGCCCAATGCACCAGGGTGGCTGGTATTTATGTCGGCCACGTTAACCGTAAAATCGCCCGCCAGCAGCTTTACATTACCGGGGCCAGCATCAGGGTCGGGCATCGGTTCCACGGTTAATACAAACGTTTTAGCAGCATTTAGATCAGAAGCATCTACATCAAAAGTTGTTTGTGAAAGCTCACCTGCGGAATTTACCGTAAACCTGCCGGTACTTTTAGGAACTCCGTTTACAATTATCCAGCCTTCGTACTGGGCATTGGGCCCTAAATCTTCAAGGCGGTCAATTTTCAGCACCACCCGTGAGCCGGGCTCAGAGTCGTTGTTTTTTTTGCAGCCTACAACCGAGGCGGCCACTATAAACAGCAGAAATATTTTTTTCATAATCATACGCTCCTTACGCTCCGGGAGAGAACATTAATACTCTACATTTTTGAATCAAAATGGTTTGGTGAAAAGTATGAGTGTTAAACAGGCAGGCTGTGTTTTAAACACGCTTTGCCTGAAAAATTTTTATGGCGGCGCAACCCTTTAATTACCTTACGGGTCAAAACAGTAAATTCGGAAATTCCACTCCTGATGGAAGAGATCATAAAAGGGTGCAAAAAGGGTAACCCCGCGGCTCAAAAAAAGCTATACGATAGCTATAAGAGCCGGTTTATGGGTATATCCCTCCGGTATACCTCATCCCGTGATCAGGCGCAGGATGTGCTGCAGGAAAGTTTCATCAAGATATTCACCAAAATGGGCTCCTTTGACTCAAAGGGCAGTTTTGAAGGATGGATGACCCGTATTGTTATAAATACTGCCATATCCATGAACCGTAAATGGGATTACCGTAAGACGGCAGATGATGTTATGGAATACGACAGCATTGAGGAGACCCCGGATGTAGTGGACCATATCTCGCATAAAGAGTTGCTGGAGATGGTTTCGCAGCTTCCTGCAGGATACAGGACCGTTTTTAACTTATATGCCATTGATGGGTTTACCCATCCTGAAATATCAAAAATGACCGGAATTGCCGAAGGCACTTCAAAATCTCAGTTGTCAAGGGCTAAAGCAATATTGGTGGCTAAAATTCAGAAAATAAAAAACAACGAAAAAAAAATTTTAAATGAAAGCACAGGGTCGCGATGAAATAGAAAACCTTTTCAGAAAAGGCCTGGGCGGTTATGAAAGCGAGCCCGACGGCCACGTTTGGAACGCTATACAAAAAGGTATAAAAAAGAGCCGCAGGAAATTCCTGTGGAAAATACTGCTTCCTTCGGTGTTGCTGGTAGCTGCTTTGGGCGCCTGGGGAGTGTTTTATATAAATGAAAATAAAAATATTAACGGATTAACCGGCAAAACCGGACAGGCGGAAGGAAAATCGTACAATAATTCTGCGGATGCAGGTTTTTCAGAATCTCACACGGGGCATGGAGATACAGGTTCGCCCGATTTAACAGGCTCCGGCAACTTTGGTAATACGCCCGGCTATAGCGACGGTGCAGTTAATAAAAAAATTACAACCAAAAAGCATACGAAAAAGAAGGGAAATACTGCCGGTGATGGAACATTTGACCAGGAAACTGCAGGCAATTCTGCCGGTTCATTGACAGATACGGTACCCGCAGTGGTGGAGAACGACCTTTTTGATAAAGACACAGTAGTGGAAAAAACTGTGAAAAAAGACACCATCCGGTCAAGACGGGCCAGCGATGAAAAAAACAAGCCGGTTCTGACACGTCGCTTTACCGCCTCGTTGTATGCCAGACCGGTTTGGACTACATTA
>DASPJH010000548.1:0-5615 GCA_035628715.1 Bacteroidia bacterium | reverse complement strand
TGAAAAACTGGCGCTGTCTCCGTCGCAAAAGCTGGTATCAGTAACGGTTATATCCAGTGAAGGAAGGGGATTTACAACGATATCTATAGAGTCGGGTGTGGAGGTACAACTGCCTATAATAACATGGGTTTTGTACTTACCGGCTTCCAACGCGGTAGCATTGGGTATTACAGGGTGCGAAGCTGAGGATGTAAAACCTCCGGGGCCACTCCAGCTAAACACGGCGCCGGGAACCGAGTTGCCCGCCAGGTATAGCGTATCGCCATTGCAAAGTGTATCATTGGTAAGTACGCCAACAGTTGGCTGCGCAGGAGGAGGGTACACGTAAAAATCTGTAGTGTCGCGTTCCGACTGGCAAAACGCGGTTTCCGTATAAACTATATACTTACCCCGCAGGCTGGTGTCTACATTGGTGAACTTAAATGAAGGGCTGTGATTGGAGAACGAATTAGGGCCGGTCCAAGTGGTTTGTATACCCGGGTCAAAGGTGTTGACAACAAACTCAACGCTGTCGCCTACACATTTGGGCCCATCGTTGCTGGCAACAGGCGTTTGCGGAGTTTGGTTGATAACCACCTGGGTAATGGCATTTTTTGACGTACAACCGTTGACTGTAACGTTAGCAGAATAGGTGCCCACCAGTGAGGTATCGCTTACAGCAAAGGATGGGTTGCGGAGGATAGATGAGAAGCTTTTGGGCCCTGTCCAGGAATAGGTTCCGCCCGTTACACTGTCGGCAAAAAGGCTCAGCGGTTCACCGCTGCAATGTGGCCCATCGTTACTTAGTATGGGTGGTAAGGGCGTTCCGTAAATCGTTTTGGACTTTGATGCAGAGCAACCTACCCGCCAGCCATATAAAGTATCCTTGAGGCTAATGTTGTAGTCGTTTCGGGTGTTGTATCGCCGGGAGCCATTAATGGTATAAAAGGTACCTGAAGCATCCCCGTAGTTCCACAGGTAGCAAATTTGGGTAATGCCATAAAACGCATACAGGTTGTAAAACCGGTTCTCCATTATAGCCGATGATTTATTAGTGAATGTGATGGTATTGCTGGAATCGTTGCAGCCTACAAATGAGAAGTCAGCTGATAATGAATACGATACGTGCGGCATAAAAATCCAGTCGGCATCAAAAATGGTTGTCCCCACGGTCACTGTGTAAGCGCGTATGTAATTAGCTCCAATTCTTACGCTGCTGAGCCACTCTCCGTCTCCGTTAAAAGACATGTAGTCGTTACATATTACAGAAACATTAGTACTGCTGGATGTTTCGATGGTTAATATATAGGGGAAGTTTACAGCAACCGGTGTGCTAAATATGGCTGATTTCCTGAGATCGGCTAGCTGACCACCCTTAAAGGAACTGTCAACGTTTACGGTAACTGTCCGTAGCGGTGCGCCTATAGGCAGTGAGTCAGCGCCGGCCCTGAAAATATTACAGGTAAGTGCCACCACTGAATTATTGCCCTGGCTTTGCCATGCAAAAAAATCAAACCCCGACACGGTAATGGTTTGGGGTGCTGGAAAATACTGGGCAAATGAGTTGCCGCTGGTGGAAGTATTGAGTGAAACAGCCCTGAACTGGGATGTTTTGTACCAGGTATAGTATACGGTATCGGTTCCGCAGGTAGTCTGCGCTATTAAAGGTCCTGAAAGAAAAACAAAGGTCAGTGCAAGTACTGTAAATAGCTTTTTCATAGCAGGTTGGGGTTTAATCAAATCTAACTGATTAATGTGAGATTTACAACGGTTAGATGCTGCTGCTGGTCGAAACGGATGCTATTTTGTATAAAAATTCATAAGCATTACAAACCACAGGCTGTTACCTTTGCAGCATCATGGCCTGGATTACGCTTATAATAGCCGGATTGTTTGAGGTAGGATTTACTTTTTGCCTTAACAAAACTAAAGGAGCAACCGGCTGGGAGTTTATTGGCTGGATGGTAGCATTTTTTGTAACGCTGTCATTAAGCATGCTTTTATTATACAAAGCCTCACAGTCGCTTCCCCTGGGCACCGCTTATGCCGTTTGGACAGGCATAGGCGCCGTGGGAACGGTTATTACAGGTATAGTGTTTTTTAAAGAGCCTGCTGATTTTTGGAGATTGTTTTTTTGCTTTCTGCTTATCGGCTCTATCATTGGGCTGAAGGCTGTTTCGAAGTAACCGCCTTTGTGTTTTTGTTGATTTTATTCCACAATACTGTATTCTGGCATACGCTCCAAGAGGGCTGTTAATGTTGGATGCAGGGAGTAAGCAATTGATTTACAATATGCTTTCAACCCGGCATACAATTTTAATGGTATACTGTAGAAGTTTGAGGAGAGGGAGTTGTGATGAAAACGGTATTTACGATATACATTACCCTGGTTGGGTTCCTGGTGGTTCCGTCTCTGGGTGTTTTTTTCCCGGGACATAAACAGGAAAAGACAATTGAAGCACCTTTAAGTAAAGAGGAAAGGGATAGCGCCAGAATTTCAAAATTTTTAATTGAATTGACCAATACCCGGTTAATGGCCATGGAGGCAGGCAAACTGGCTATAGAACGCGGTACTACAGAAGAAGTACGAAGTTTAGGTCGACTGATGGTGGGCGAACAGGCTAAAATGCTTGAAAGGCTGCGAATTATTGCCGCTGAAAGAGGATTGACCCTGCCGGTAACTACAGATAAACAAAAAGCAAAAAGCCTGGACACGCTTAAACAAAAGACAGGTAAGAATTTTGACCGGAAGTTTATGAGAATGATGAAGACGGACTATAAAAAAGATATTATACGATGTAAAAGGATTAAAAAGGTTAATAATGAGGATATTAACAAATTTGTTAATGAATACCAGCCAGTTATGATGCTGCACGTGAACCACCTGAAATTACTGAAAAGCAACTACCGGTAATACTATTCTTTATTGTGCCGCAAGGCTATATGATAAATTGGTTTTTTAAACCCCTTGAAAAAAGGGGTTTTTTTATTATCAAATGTTATTAAATGCCGAAAGAATCAGATGTTCAGAATGCTCACCATTCGTAAAACTCTGTCAATTAGCTGCTTTAACAACTGTGGGATTAGTACGCTCACTGATTACCGAAACTTATAAAAATGAGCATAATGTTTTAAAAAATTAGTTGGTATTTTATGGTTTTAATTGTAACATTGCATAAGTAAATGCACACATCTGTGAAAACGACACAATTTGAGAACGTCATGCTGATTGACGATGAGGAAATCGACAATCTAATCAACGAAAGGCTGATCCAGGTGAACTATTTTGCCCGGAATGTGAACGTTTATACCAACGTGCCTGCTGCCTTAGCTTCTATTAAAAAAACACTGGAAACCAATGTGGGCATACCGGATGTGATTTTTGTAGATATGCAGCTGCCCCAGTTTGATGGTTTCTATTTCCTTGATCATTACAGGGAACTGTGCGAAATGAATCCTGTGCTTGAAAACACAAAAGTGGTAATTCTGTCGGCCTACATCAATAAATATCCCGATCACCTTTGGTCATCATATAATTTTGTAGTGGGCAAGGTAAATAAACCACTTAGCGATAAGGTGCTGGGGGGACTCCAGGAAGATTTGCCCAAAAAAGTGGCCTAAGTATTAAAGCCTGCATAATTAATTTGGAAATACCTGGTCTTTTGAGCCGGGTATTTTTTTGTAATGTCGTATTTATAGTTCTATTGATGATAGCCTTACGAAGTTCAGTAGCCTGCCATTATTTTGCTGCTTAAACTTTTGCCAGTATCTGATAATACGCTCTTTTTCACCTCCGTCCTGGCGGTGTTTTAAAATCAGGCCCAGTATTTTGCCAAAGGTCTTTACCAGCGGCTTAAGCATTTCATCCTCACTTACCTGTCTTTTTACACTGGCCACAAGCCTTTCAGCCAATTCGGGGTCGTTTTCCAACGAGTATTGAAATGCCTGGAAAAGCTTAAGCTCCGCTTCCACTTCCGGGTATTTCTTTAGGGATACATTATTTCGTAACGTATTGATGATTTTTGCTGCTTTTGAATAATTACCCTGGTAAAAGGCTACCATGGAGGCAAATTGCTGGTAACATATATAATGAGGTTCTTCCGATGGGCTGGGAGAGTAAAACAAAGCCAGCTTTTCTTCCAGTTTATAAATTAGCGCAAGGTCGCCGTCTGTCACAAATTTTGATACAATGGCTGTAATCGTCTGGGTAATAAAGAACGGCCATAGTTGCAGGTGAGCCACCTGGGGCAGCAATTCTATTATTTTCCCCAGGTAATAGTTGGCTTTCACGTTGTTGCCCACCTTTGCATAGTACTGGAAAAACAAAAACGGGGTAAGGTGCTGCAGGTTTTGGTAAAAAATATCCTGGGAATAGCGGGCGAACGTATTGCTGAATATGCTGAGGGTTTCTTCCACCTCAATTTCATCAAGGGCCAACTGAGCCGGAGTTAAAAAGCTGCACCGGTAATATATGCGAGCTATATTATAAATAACATACAGCCTGTGCGATTCATAAAGCTTGCAGACGTTCTCCAGCTCAAGCAGTTGGGCGTGTATGTTTTCGTGGTCGTTTGGCTGGCGGTTAAGGTGGTAGTGTGAGAGATGGTATATAAAATCGTACAGCTGGTCTTCGGCTTTAGTAACCGTAAGTGAAAAAGCTATGTGCTTTTTATACAGCATTTCATACTTGTCGTACTCAGGATAAAAGCGGTGGAGCCGGGCCAGCGACTTATAAATTACTGACAGCTCGTTGGAAAGGTCATATTCAAGCAACTTTTTTTCCAGTTCGTGGAGTATCCGTATGGCTACCTCCCTGGGGTTTTGAAAAGCAAGCTGGTTAATCCGGGCTGTTTCTTCTTTCAGCCTGCTTATTGGGTTTATCTCCAAATGTCCCAGTTGCGAGCTTACTTTCTTTAATAGTCTCGATTTAAAGGTATTGAAAGCACCGGAAGTCATGTTCAGTTCAATTTCAATACCCTCGGGCAGAGTTGTCGTGGTTCTCAGCAATTGCAGCACCTTATAATTATTGTGCTGCTCGTTCACACCCACCTTTTGAAGCAGGATTTTGAATCTTTCATCAGGCAGTGTCTGGACAATCTTATTTAAGAGTTCCATTTAGTTTGGATTGATTATGCAAAATTGAGTAAAAAAATGAAATTTTTTTAAAAACTTTTACCATTTTTTACAATTGCCACATCGTTGTTTAAACATTATTAAAGTGTTAACCGACTATTTTCCAGTATTAAACGCTGTTAGCGATATGTAAATTTTTCTAAAAACCGTCAAAAAAATTACATGTGAAAAGCCAAGCCCCTGATTAAAAATTGTAGCAAGGGTATCCACTCTACTTTTGAATAAAAAATTACACACATTATGAAAAAGTCATTACTACTTCTCGCATTATTAATTATGGGATTCTTTGCTGCCACCGCACAGAATGATACAGTTTGTGCAGGCGCAACAGGCGTTAGCTACTGGTTAGGCGGCCGTGCCGGTTCAACATACACGTGGACTGTAAACGGCGGTACCCAGGCTTCAGGTGGAAGCACCGACAGTATTACTATAGATTTTAGTGCAACTGCCGGTTTGGATACACTTATAGTATTGGAAACAGACTCTAACGGCTGTTTGGGCGA
>DASPJH010000547.1:0-2369 GCA_035628715.1 Bacteroidia bacterium | reverse complement strand
ACCTCAAAAAGCGACCGTAAGCTGCTGGATGCCAATACTGAAAAGCTGTATCAGGTGTTTATCAGCCCAATTGAAGACTTACTGGAAGGGAAGAAAAACATTGCCATGGTACCCACCGGCGAGATGTACAAAGTACCCCTGCAGGCCTTGGGCAAAATGGAAGACGGCAAAATGAACTACTTGATTTCCAGCTATGATATTACCTACATTACCAATACCCGTCAGGCTGACGCTACCGGTAAAATTGATGTAAAAGGGCTGATCTTCGGAAACCCTGATAAAACCCTTGCCAACGCTGAAAAAGAGGCCAACGAGATAGTGGCCATATTTCCCGGCAGCACCGTATTTGTACGGGACAGCGCTACCGAGGACAAGGCCAAGAACATGATGGTGAGGTTTAACGTGGTGCACTTTGCCACCCACGGCAGGCTCGACCCTATTGAGTTTAAAAACAGCTACCTGGTAATGGCTCCCAATACATCTTCAGGAGATGATGGCAAGCTTACCATGGCCGAAATTACCGGGTTTAAAACACTCGGGCCTATTAAGCTTCTGGTGCTATCGGCCTGTGATATGGCCGTGAAGAACGAGAAGAAAGAAGGCTGGGTTAATACCCCCGTGCATGCGTTCATAAAGAAGGGCGTCGGCACAGCCGTGGCGCCACTTTGGAAGGTACACGACGAAGCCACCAGCCTGCTGATGATTGAGTTTTATAACAACCTGCTGGGCGGCATGGGAATCTCAGAGGCATTAAAAAATTCGCAGCTAAAACTTGCACAAAACGAGAAATTTTCCCACCCGTACTACTGGAGCGCTTTTGAAACGGTTGGAAAGTGGTGAGGTGACCGGTTTTGCCCGTAAATGCTGTATTCTTGCCGGGAGGTAAGCCTAAGCGCCCGGCCTGGCTTTAAAAAATATTCATTTTTTTTAAAATAATTCGTACTTTGCGGAAATAACATTCGTTTTTAGACTGACTGCTAAATGGTTGTTACCGATAAAGTGAACAGCGTTCCGTGCACATTGAGGCAATTGCTTAAAGATAACCCGGCGTATATTGATTACCTGCTGGAGGGCTTTGAATTGCTGATGAACCAGAACGAAAAACTGCTGAAAATAGCAGCGCGGTATTCGCACGATTTGCGGTCGCCCGTTACCAATATAAACATGCTGCTCCAGCTGCACGAGAAGGCCGAAAGCCCCCAGGATGCACGCATTTACATGGACAAAATGAACAGCTCGCTTACCCGCCTCCTGGATGGTTTTGATAACCTCTCCGTAGAGCGGAAAAAGTCGCTGCTTAAGTACCAGAACCTTGTGTCCGTTTCTCTGGTAAAAATGGCTGCCAACGTTCGCAGGCAGCTGCCGGATAATATTAACTTTATATCCGACTTTGACCAAGCGCCTGAAATTAACTGCCACCCCTACAATATGGAGGCCGCCCTTGTGCTCCTGCTCAGCTCCTGCGCCGGGGAAGACGAAACCTGCACCATACGCCTCACCTCGGAAAGAAGCTGGAAAGGCACCCATTTACGTATACAGTACCCAACGCTTTTAAACATTGCCGATATGCCCCTCATTAATGCTTACCTTAGTGGTAGAAATATGCCCCCTACGGCCATGGCATTTGAGTGGAACTACTACTTCGCCTCCTTGTTCCTGGGTGCAATGGGCGCTGTGGCTGCCATAGAAGAAGAACATACTGAGGGCCATAGCGAAATAATAATATCACCTTTATCCATCTGAGAAAATGATTAAAAATATATGGGTTATTGACGACGATGAGATTTTCCAGTTTACGGCCCAAAAATATATTGAACTGAAAAAGGCTGCTGAAAAGGCCGTTTCTTTTATAAACGGGCACGAGGCAATGAACCACCTGCAGCAGATTGCCCACGATTCCGACGAGCTTCCCGACGTTATATTGCTGGATATCAATATGCCCATATTTGATGGCTGGCAGTTTATTAAAGAGTTCACCCGCGTGCAGCAGGCCCTGAAAAAAAAGGTCCTCATATTTCTTACCACTTCGTCCATTGACCGCACCGACTTTGAAAAGGCCAAGGACATCCCCATTATTGCCGGGTACATCATAAAGCCCCTGAGCGAGGAGAAAATCAACAACATCCTGGAGCAATACCGCCTGGTACAAGCCAGCCAGTAGGGCTTTCCCCGGATTTGCCGCCGTTTTTGTACTCTCTCTCCACCTTGGCATTCCGCAGGTGATTTTTGTTACACGTGTTACGCTGTTACGACCTCCCTCAAACCCAATTGCAGCAAGCATTTCAGCCGTAACACCCCCTGTAAAGGGTTCAATATTTTGAACCCATACCAGCATCTTTACAAATTCGCTTTTAGTCCATTTATTCTTG
>DASPJH010000546.1:0-5689 GCA_035628715.1 Bacteroidia bacterium | reverse complement strand
CGCGATGCCTGGAGCATTGGTTATAACCGCCGGTATACCGTTGGGGTGTGGGTGGGCAATTTCTCCGGCATGGGCGTACCTGAGTTATCCGGCGCTGAAATAGCTACTCCTCTCCTATTCGAAATATTTAATAAACTGGATTATAATTCTTCGGTGCATTGGTACACGCCACCGAGGAAAATAGATATACGCAGGGTATGCAGCCATACCGGCGATTTACCGGCGGATTACTGCACCGATTTAATTGATGATTATTTTATCCCCGGCATTTCACGCTCGGTTACCTGCAATCATAAAAAATGGGTATTTGTAAGCGCTGATTCGTCCATTAGTTACTGTACCTCCTGCCAGCCTAACGAAGGGTACATCCGCAAACTGTATGATAATATGGAGCCGGAGTTGGTAAGCTATTATGAATTAAATAAAATTAATTACCCAAAAATACCGCCGCACAACCCAGCCTGCCAGCGGGTATTCAGGGAAAACGCCCCGCAGATTACCAGTCCGGCCGACGGTACGGAATATTTAGTGGAAAAATCCGACCCACAGAAAATACTACTGAGCGCCCACACGCCTACCGATGTAAAATATATTTACTGGTATATTGACGATAAACTATTCAAAAAAACACCTGCCCGGCAGCCGGTATTCTTTCTTCCCCGCGAAGGTAAAATAAAAATATCCTGCGCCGATGATAAAGGCCGGAACAGCGATGTGTATGTAACGGTGGAAGGGTATTAATAATCCTGGAGAATTTTTGCTTCTGAATTATATATTTTCGGGACGTTAAAAATAAAAGGCATTTAATAATCATCTAAAAACTTCGTAATTTTACTTTTATGAACCCAAAAAAAATATGGGCCAATTTCGCAGTCAGCGATCTCGACCGCACCACCAACTTTTACACAACTCTTGGCTTTAAACACAACGGCCGCTCAGAAGATCTCACAAGTTTCTTTTTCGGGGAAAATGATTTTGTAATCCATTTTTTTTTGAGGGAGGTTCTTAAAAAAGGTTTTATAGGCGAAATAAATGATTCGCAAAAATCAAACGAAATTATATTTACGGTATCGGCAGAAAGTAAAGACCAGGTTGATGAGTGGGCAAAGGAAGTAGAACAGGCAGGAGGTAAACTTGTTTCCCGGCCCGAAGAATTCGGAGAAGGATTTTACGGTTTTGTTTTTGCCGATCCCGACGGCCACAGGTTTAACGTGTTTTATATGTAGAATGCAGGTAGAGCGAATAACCTGATATTTGATAGTGAATAATAAACAGTTAATAATAAATCATTTGGTTTCCTCCAAAATCAGCACCTCTACCCTCCTGTTCCGGGCCATTTCGTTTTCGTCTTTGGCGTAAGGAAATTTCATTTCGGTATTGCTGACGCCTTTATAAGAGATAATGTTCCGGTTTACTCCGTGCCCCACCAAATAGTCAAACACAGCCTGCGCCCGCATAAACGATAGCTGGTAATTCCACTTAGCCATGGCAGAATCGTTTTGGTTATAGTTTAATGGGAAATTCACATGCCCTACAATTTCTATAGCCGCTACCCCGCTTGATTTGGCGAACTGCAATACTCTCCTCAGCTCATCGTCTGAAATGGGAAGAAAAGTAGCCTGGTTACCGTGAAAATATATTTTTTCAAAATTCTTGCGGGTTTTCACTTTCATTTTCACCAGCTCGGAAGTAACCCTTACGGATATATTTTTTTTGAATACACTATCAGCAAAAACGTATTGTTTATTTTTAGAGCGGTATCCAGCCGAGGAAAAAGAAATCTCAAAATAGTGGTCTTTAATAATAGCTGTTGTAAATCCATTCACATCCATTAGCATGGCCTGGCTGATAACTGTTCCTTTGGCATCCTTCTCTACAAAATATACCTGTCCTTTAATGGTATCGCGTGTAACGGAATCAAGGATGCTGACAGTAAACACGGGTAAAATTTTATCTTCACCGGTAGTGGTAACCGGTGGCGGGCTTTCCTGTTTAAACACCTGTATTTCCACGCGGCGGTTCTGCTTTCTCAGCGAATCGCTGGAATTATCGTTTTTACCCAGCTTTTCTCCCTTACTGAATAAATTCAGCTTTGAGCTGTCGGCTCCCCGTTTTATTAAAAAATCAGCAACAGCACGTGCGCGCTTCAACCCTAATTCATAATTGTATCTGTCGTTGTCTACCGCATCCGTATGACCGGTAATATCCACATAATAAACGTCTTTCTGTGCTTTAATGGCTTTTACCACCGTTAGCAGTGTTTTTTCATTTTCGGGCAGTATATCCCATTTGCCAAAGTAAAAATATATAACCTTAGTATAAATGGGTTTAGGGCCCTTTTGTGCAAGCAGCGGCTGAAAAAATAAAATTGCTATAACCAGTAATAACTTTCTCAATGCTCTTCAGTAAAGTTTTATTAAAAACGGGCGAAGGGGGAAGTATAGTATAATGGTTCAACCTGAATCCCTTTTACCTCGTCCCAGCTTATCAGTTCTTCCACCGCTCTTGAACGTTGCCATTCTCCTCCAGGTGAAGGAATTTACCGGCAATAGGGAAAATTAGCGGCCCATTCGGGGATGGGAACTTCACGCAACAAAAAAAGCCGCCCTTGCGGACGGATTTTATATATGGAACTCGCTTCTACTAAAAAGCCTTACATCGGGTGGCAGTGGAAAGCAACCTTTTTGGTTTCCTTGTTGCCGTCGTGGTCTTTAATCATATTTATTTCCAGCTCCATCTGCGAGTGGGCAGCTACATTGTTTACCCAAAAGGTATCAATATCCACCTCTTTATCATGGATGTGCCCTTCTACTTTGAAAACCTCTTTACTTCCGTCAGACAGGTTACGCAGCTTTAACTCATACCCGTGAAACTGGTTCACCCATGAGGCATGGGCTTTAATAAACACAGTATCGTCCTTGCCAAACATGTCGCTGGTGGTAGGTTTTTCAATATTCAGGGTAACACCGGGTCCGGGATCAGGGTCCTTTGGGTCGTCTTTTTTCTTGCACGATGCAAATGTTACAAGGCTGGCTGTAACTATAACTGCTGTTAATCTTAAAAAATTATTATTCATATATTTTGTAGGTGTTAATTAAGAGATACATTAAAATAAATAAATGATGCTTGCACTGTAAGAAGTTTTTTGGGTGATATAACTACCGCCCATGGTTCCGGCCAACGGAATTTTAATGCCGGTGCTTACCGCAAACGATTTGTAATACACATCCAGCCCGCCGCTGGCACTTAGCATTTTGGTACCGGTATAGTCAATTTTCTTACCCAAATCCGAGTCAAGGTCCGCAAAATCATAAGTAGCCGCCACGCTGGGCAGTAACGTAGTAACCCCAAATGTTTTCCGGTAATATCCGCGGAGGCCGCCGCTAAACCGGTTGCCAAATTTGTAATAGTTGGCATTTTCGGTTCTTAGCGTGTACGATGCTTCGGCATTAATCCCGAATTTTTTAATCCGCACCGTATACAGCATATTCAGCAGCACATCAGTGGCACCGGTACCGGGTTGCAGGTTGGGGTTAATCAGCAGGCCGTCCTGTTTTATATCGCTGGCTCCTGTTGGCAGCTTCACGCCTCCACCGGCCTGTAAAGCATGCTTAAGGCGGCCCTTCTGCATACTGTCGGTAGTGTTAAACAGCACGTAATTGGCCATTAATACTGCATCGCCAAAGCCTTCTATGCGGTTGGTTTTTCCTTCTATGTGCTGAATAACACTGTTATAAGGCAAAAAGGCAAACACTTGCACGCGCTGGTGCGGGACATAGCGGCCCCAAACGGTATAGGTATGAAATTTTTCTTCGGAATGAATCGGCACCTCGTTCTCAAACAGGGTAAGGTGCTGTGAGCGAAACGGACTGTAATTGTAGCGTACGCCTACAAAATGCCGGTTAAAGCGGGGCAATATTCCCAGCCCGTCGTTACCGGCACGGCAACCGCATACATCGCAGGCGTGCGTGGTTATGGTAATGGCAATAAATACCACTACAGTTATAATTTTTTTCATTAATAATAAAATAAAAGGGAACTGTGTCCTGTGATAAATACTAACCGGAATGCACTGTTTATGTGCACATAAAACACAATTAATGCCTATGGTAGGCCTTAATTATTTTTCAAACTACTTCAGGCGGGTGGAAGAAAGGCTTGGAAAATAAAGGGTTATTAATTTCAGCCGTAAAAGAAAATAACGGTTCAATTTCTCTGATTATTCCGGGTATTTGAATATCGGTAGTTAAGCAGTCAAAAATTTCCAGGTTGATTTTTTCAATGGTTTTGGCAGGAATAGCCGGCGAATGGCTGTCTTCAGTTTTCCCGGTTTCCTTTACCAGCTGGCAGTTACCCTCGCAGTCTGACTCAGGTTTCTGGCGGTTCTCGCAAAGGTTTTGGGCTATATACTCCCTGTTAATTTGCCAGTTGGCAAAAACGGCTACTTTCAGCAGGCTGGGCCAGCTCAGCAGAAGTATCAGCAGTATGGCAAAAACAGCTCTCAAAGTCAGTTGCAAATATAGTTGCAGTATGTATAAACACCCGAATAGAAAATTGTTTTATTTTGAGCGTGCAACCAACTGAAAAAACAACCATTACCCGCCTTGCCAAAAGAGCGGATTACAACGAAGCGACTATTTACTCCATCCTGGATGATGCAATGCTGTGCACCGTCAGCTATAACGATAACAGCCAGCCGTTTGCCATTCCCACTGCATTTTGCCGGATTGACGACTACCTGTATATCCATGGCTCTGTAGGAGCTGGGTATATGCGCAAGCTGGCTGCAGGCGCACCAGCATGTATAACAGTAATGCTTGCCGATGCACTGGTGCTGGCTAAATCGGTATTTGACCACTCGATTAATTACCGCTCTGTGGTAGCCTTTGCAAAAGCCGAACTGGTAACCGACGAAACCGAGCGCATGAAAGCCCTGGAAGTGTTTACCAACAAGCTTATCCCCGGCAGGTGGGAAACCAGCCGTATACCTAACGATAGCGAGATGCGCAAAACCATGGTGCTGAAGTTTAAGCTCGACGAGGCGTCAGCAAAAGTCCGCAGTGGCGCTCCTTCCGGTGAACCGGAAGATAACACTCTCCCCTACTGGTCAGGATTAATACATCTCTGCAACGGCCCTACGGATACTGAACCTGATGACCTTACCAAATCCGCCGGTATAGAATATCCCGGGTATTTTGGATTGTAAACTCAATATCCCATGAACTCCAGCCCTACTATGGTTGAGTTGTAAATAAAATGGGCAGTCATGCTGTACCACAAATTCTGGTACTTATACCGCAGCCAGCCAAAAAATAAACCCAGCGGGATATACCACCCCAGGGAAAGAAATGAAAAATGTATGAGCGCAAACAATAGCCCGGTTACTGCAATAGCAGAACGTGCCGAAGTGAAACGCTCGATATAGTTGTATACAAAACCCCGGAAAGCCAGCTCCTCAAAAACAGCCGGGTAAACGCCTATAAATAATATTGAAAATAAAAGTGGGTATGCTGTTTCCTGATATACGCCAAGGGAGCTTCCGGTTTCGCCATACAACATACTATTTATATAGTCGGAAGCAAAGTGAACCCCTATGGCTGTTATAACCATTAAACCCGAAATGATTATCAGAGGTGAGATTTTAACATCGAGAAGGTTGTACAGCCTGACTAACTGCTGGCGGTTCATT
>DASPJH010000545.1:0-2715 GCA_035628715.1 Bacteroidia bacterium | reverse complement strand
GGTTTCTCCCAGTTGTTTAATGGTTAAATCCTCGCCGCAGCCAATGTTTACGAACTGCTTGTCATTATAGGTAAGCATCAGGTGATAGCACGCTTCGGCAAGGTCGTCAGCAAACAAAAACTCCCGTAAAGGAGAACCGGTACCCCATATTTCCACGGATGGCAGGCCATTTTCCTTAGCTTCATGAAATTTACGGATAAGCGCCGGCAGCACATGCGAGTTTTGCGGATGGTAGTTATCGTTTAATCCGTACAGGTTGGTGGGCATTACGGCTATAAAGTTGCAGCCGTACTGGTCGCGGTAAGTTTCGCACAGCTTTATGCCGGTTATTTTGGCAATGGCATAGGGCTCATTGGTGTACTCCAACGGGCCGGTAAGCAGGTATTCTTCTTTCAGCGGCTGAGGAGCCAGTTTGGGATAAATACACGACGACCCGAAGAACATCAGCTTTTTAACCCCCGTGAGGTATGAGTTATGGATGATATTATTCTGTATCATCAGGTTATCGTACAAAAACTCCGCACGATAGGTATTGTTGGCAACAATGCCGCCTACTTTTGCAGCGGCCAGGAAAACATATTCAGGCTTCTCGGTATCAAAGAATGATTTAACAGCTACCTGGTTGCGAAGGTCCAGCTCTTTGCTGGTGCGCATCACAATATTACTGTACCCTTCAGCCTGTAGTTTTCTTACCACTGCCGAGCCCACCATACCCCGGTGACCGGCCACATATATCTTAGCGCTTTTTTCCATTTAATCGTTTAGTATAAAGACTTTTGCCAGAAGGCTACGTCAATCCACCTGTCAAACTTCAATCCAACATTTGTAAAATGTCCCACCTTTTTAAATCCAAGCTTTTCGTGCAGTTGCACGCTGCTGTCATTAGGTAGCGCCACCCCTCCTATGATCTCCCTGTATCCTTTGGCAACTGCGTCATTTAACAGTTCCGCATACAGCAGCTTGCCATATCCCCTGCCGCTTTGCCCGTGACGCAAGTATATAGTAGACTCTACGGTAGAGTTATATGCTACTCTCTCCCTGAAAGTGCCGTAGTATGCATATCCCATAACCTGCCCTTCATCCTCCAGCACCAGCCACTCATGCTGCTTTTGTTTACCGGCGATACGCTTTGCCATTTCGTCTCCCGAAATTTTTTCAGTTTCAAAAGTGATTACCGTATTGTCAATGTAATAATTGTAAATATCGGCAACCTGTTGCGCATGTTGTGAGCCTGCCCGGATGATTTGCATAAGGACATTGTTTAGAGATGCAAAAGTATTACAAATCGGTGTTTTATTGATTAAACAACCAACTTTGCACCTCAAATGGATTTATTTAATACATCCGCTTCGTATGAGCAACGCCTGTACCTGCCCATTTTTGAGCAAAAGCAGGTAGAAGTATGGATGAAACGCGACGATTTGCTGCATCCGTTTGTATCTGGCAATAAGTACAGAAAACTGAAGTATTTGATACAAGATATGTTGAGCCAGAAAAAAAAACACCTGGTAACTTTTGGAGGGGCCTATAGCAACCATTTGGTGGCAACTGCCAGCGCAGGAGCGGCAGCGGGATTAAATACCACTGCAATTGTGCGCGGGGATGAGGAGTTGGACAGTCCCATGCTTGCACTTTGCAGGTTATACGGCATGGAAATTTTGCAGGTGAGCCGGGAGGAATACCGTGATAAGGACAGTGCATTTAACAGGTTTTTTAAAGAAGCTAACTCAGTTTACAGGATTGAGGAAGGCGGCTATTCTGAATTAGGGACCAAGGGCTGCACTGATTTGTTATCTGAGCTAAAAACTACGTATAATCATATTTTTTGTGCTGTGGGTACAGGTACCACGGTGGCCGGGCTCGCAAACGGGGCTGGCAACGATACAAAGGTTCACGGCGTGATGGTTTTAAAAGGAGCTGAATATTTGCAGGATAAAATTGATAAACTATTAATTCCCGGTAAAAAAGTCCAGTTACACCATGAGTTTCATTTTGGCGGATACGGTAAATTTGATAAGGAAATAATTAAGTTTATACGAAATTTTGCCGGACAAACCGGTGTTCTTTTAGATCCTGTATATACTGCTAAAATGATGCTGGGAATTAATCATCTCGCCGAAAATAATTATTTTAAACCGCGGGATAAGGTACTGGCCGTTCATACAGGCGGGTTGTGGGGATTGACGTCTGACAAAGCTGTAAAGCTGAGCGGTGTATTATAGTTGGTTAATCCTCGTTCTCGTATTGCGCTTTAAAGCCCACTTTTGAAGTACTGAAACCCGATGTATAGCTGTTAAAATTCTTTTGCTCTACTGAAATAATATTAAACATGTCAAACGGCGGGGCCAGCAAATCCAGGTTCAGGCAGTGCAGCATGCATCCTTCCAGGATATTATTGATATGCATTTCATTCATCACCATATTGGAAAAATCATTGTATCGTATGCTGAAAGGCCGGTGCCCGTCCATAAAAAAGTGTTTTTCCCGGTTGATAAAAATACGGGTTATCAGGCTGCCCATATCTCCAGCACGGTTAAACCGCAATGAGTCAGAAAGAAAATTATATACCTGTATCAATCCGCAGTACTCCCTGAAAACATCTTCCTTTATATACTTTGTTTTATGAATTGGGTGGGTATTTTCAAAATCAAAAATATTGCTGTGCATCATAAACACCAGCGTATCCCCCGCAAATTTAATATGCGCTTCAAATTC
>DASPJH010000544.1:0-2148 GCA_035628715.1 Bacteroidia bacterium | reverse complement strand
CAGCCGCCAGCTTTCAGCCTCCAGTCCGGTTTGCCGTTCCTCAAATTTCAAACAGCTTGTTACTACTGCACCAATGGTTTGCCGGGATTTGGCTGAAGGCTTTTGAGCTATCAGCCGCCAGCTTTCAGCCTTCAGTCCGGTTTGCCGTTCCTCAAATTTCAAACAGCTTGTTACCACTGCACCAATGGTTTGCCGGGATTTGGCTGAAGGCTGATAATTCTTATATCTTATTCTCATATTTTAAAAATTTGTGTTACGGTGTTACGCCCCCGAATTAAAAAAACTGTTGTTTCATCCGGCAGAAACTTAAACCATAAACTACTCGTATTCATTAATTGGAAAAAGGCCGGTTTGTGCAACAATTTCATTAACTTTATTTATAAATCTCCCCTGCGATGGTTACGTGCGCTTTTATATAGCTTATTTACTATTTTTGCCCCTCGAAAAACGAAACCGATGAGAGAAATCCAATTCCGCGAAGCGTTGCGCGAGGCAATGAATGAAGAAATGCGCCGCGACGAGAGTATATTTTTGATGGGTGAAGAAGTGGCCGAGTACAACGGCGCTTACAAAGTGAGCCAGGGTATGCTGGATGAATTTGGCCCGAAAAGGATTATTGATACTCCCATATCAGAGCTTGGATTTGCGGGAATTGGAATTGGCGCAGCTATGAATGGCCTGCGTCCCATCATCGAGTTTATGACCTTTAATTTCTCGCTGGTAGCTATTGACCAGGTAATAAACAGCGCTGCAAAAATGCTGAACATGAGCGGCGGGCAGTTTGGAATACCGATGGTATTCCGCGGGCCTACCGGCAATGCCGGCCAGCTGGCTGCACAGCACTCGCAAAATTTTGAAAACTGGTATGCCAACTGCCCGGGACTGAAAGTGGTAGTGCCCAGTAACCCATATAACGCCAAAGGGCTGTTAAAAACCTCTATAAGGGATAACGACCCGGTGATATTTATGGAGAGCGAGGTGATGTACGGTGAAAAAGGCGAAGTGCCTGAAGAAGAATACCTGCTGCCTATTGGCAAAGCACATATAGCCCGTGAAGGAAGCGATGTTACCATTGTTTCTTTTGGTAAAATGATGAAAGTGGCGCATGCAACCGCCGAGGAGCTGGCTAAAGACGGTATAAATGCAGAGGTGATAGACCTGCTTACCGTTCGCCCTATTGATTACGATACCATTATTGAATCGGTAAAGAAAACCAACCGCCTGGTGATAGTTGAAGAAGCCTGGCCGCTGGCCTCGATATCTTCTGAACTGACCTATATGGTGCAGCGCAGGGCTTTTGATTACCTGGACGCCCCTATACAGCGCATTACCAACCGCGATGTGCCCCTGAGCTACGCGCGTACCCTGGTAGAAGCTACCCTGCCTAACGTGCAGCGCACTATGGAGGCTGTAAAGGCTGTTATGTACGCTTAAAAATTTTGAACTATTATAAAACAGAAAAAGCCCGTAACGGGCTTTTTCTGTTTTATAAAATTTTGTTCAGTGTTTTATTGCTTGCTGAAACGGGCAGTTTTTATCGCATCACCCGATTGTATGTGCAAAATGTACATGCCTTTGTTAAGGGCCTCTACATTCACGTTCAGGCCTTCCCCGGCAGTTACTTCAGCGGTATAGTTAATCACTTCGCGGCCTTGTATGTCGGTAACCTTCACGGTAACATCACCGTAAGCTGTTTCGTCGGAAACATACAGGACGCCGGCAGCCGGGTTGGGATACACATTTACGCTGGTGTAAGCAGGATCCAAAATACCGGATGTACTTACATATACCATTCCCTCATTGGAAACCTGCCCCCGAAGCTCACCAGTAGGGTTGGCTGCGGTGTTAATTACAACATACATCCTTCCGTTCATCAGCTCAAGCATATTAGCCTGGCTCAGCCCGGTGATATATCCCGAGGCTGAATCGCTGGTGCCGGTTTTGGCAAACTGTGCTGAAATATCGTGCACCAGCACGCCGTTAAAGCCTACCGCTGCATTGGCAATATGTGCACTAACAACAGGACCGCTTAAATCGTTCAGCACAAACATATAGTGGATGTTTGAAGTGGACGGGTCCACAGATATGATACCGCTTCCTACTGCACCCGTATTTATTGAAACCGGTGCCACCTGCTTACCATTGAAT
>DASPJH010000543.1:0-5330 GCA_035628715.1 Bacteroidia bacterium | reverse complement strand
GGAGAATATCAGCGATAAACTGCAAAAGAAAAATAAACGCAAACGGCGGCTTATTATCTCTGCGGCGGCATCGGTAGTAATGGCCCTGGGTGTGTGTATGTGGCTGGTATATCCATCGAAGCCTAAGGATACGGGCAGTGAAACGGCTGTTGATAATGAGCCGAATTTTAACATAAATAATACCGAGGTATATTATTCTGCCCTGATAGGGGAAAAGCGAAACGAACTGAACCAATACTGCAAAAACCAGCCGGACTTATGCAAAGAGTTTGATAAGGATTTTGAGGAGCTGAATATAATGTACGGTCACCTGAAAACGGAGTATTCCCAATCGCCGGATAAAGAAGTGGTGCTGAAGGCCATGATTGAAAACCTGAAAACGCAGGTGGAAATTTTAAGCCGCCAACTGCAGGTGCTGGAAAACATTAAGCAGAAAGAAAAAAAGCTAAAAAATAAAAATGTTTAACATTAATTAATAATATAACTATGAAAATAAATTTTATAATAATAGCAATACTGTGTTTTCTGCAATCTCTTGGACTTGCCGCGCAGGAACATACAAAAGAAAAAAAAGTAAAGGGACAATTTTCTGTAAACAGCAACGACAAGCTGCTTATTGAAAATAAGTTTGGGGATATTACCATTAATACCTGGGATAAAAATGAAATTACGGTGGATATTACCATTACCACCAAAGCTAAAAGCGAGGAAAAAGCGCAGGCAATGCTGGATAAAATAGGCATTGAAGAGGATACAAAGGTGAAAGAAACCCACAAAATACGGTACAAAACCAAATTTGAAAACACAACGGGTAATAACAATGGTGAAATTGATATTGATTATGTAATTAATATGCCCCGAAAAAACCCTGTTGATATAAAAAATGAATTTGGGGATGTGACTATTGGCGACTTTGACGGTGAAATGCAGATGGCAGTATCGTATGGTAAATTTAAGGCGACTAAAATAAAAGGGGATAAAAAAAATATTAAGGTATCTTTTGGTGGTGTAACTATTGACAATATTGAATCAGGATACTTACAAACGTCGTATTCGGACATATTTATTACATCTGCCGATAATATCGAAATAAAAAACACCTTTGGTGATACGGAAATATCCTCGGTAAAAACCTTAAAGGTAAGCCAGAGCTATGGGGATTTAAAGGTGGGAACTGTAAGTACGCTAAGCGGCAGCGTTGAGTTTGCTGATATGGAGGTGAAAAAATTATCTAAAAGCGCCGATTTATCCCTACAGTATTGCGGGGAGGCAGATTTTAAAGATATTGAGGCAGCTGTAACGGCCATTAAAATTAAAGCGGGTTTCAGCGATATTCTTTTGAAATTGAATAAATCCAGTAATTTTTCAGTAGATATTACCGGTAAATTCAGCGAAGTGGATAATACGTTCAAGGCCCTGGAAATGACCGAGTCCAAGGGCAAGAACGATAGGTTTAAAACCACTTACAAAGGAAAAGTAGGCAAGGGCGAGGGCACCATACACCTGGATCTGGATTACGGTAATGTGGATTTTGAATAATCCACATTACCTGTAATAAAAAATTAATTATAAAGACGATGCCGTTGGCTGCTGGCCTTCAGCGTCCGATGTTGAAGCACTCATCATGCCTGATTGTGCGCCCCAGTAATTCATGTTTTGCAACGTAAACTGGAAAGGCAGGGCATTTGCCCCGCTTCCGCCACCTGTCAATACAATATCGGCGCTTACAATTCCAAGCAACGAAATTTCTGTATTCAATTCGCTAACTATCGCCTGGTTCATAATAGCTCCCTCCTCCATTTGCGATACCACACCGATCCAGATAGTAGGCTTAAATGCAAAAACTGCCTTTTGTCCCGGCGCTATGCCCGTATGAATTGCCACCAGTTTATGATCGCGGTATATATTGGCGCTGATGGCCCCACGCGATAATGAATTTCCCAGTTCTATCTCAGCGTAAGACGAGGCCTGACCGGCAGCGGTAAGCTGCTCGCCTGAAGATGTCTGAATCAGTTGGAAGGATTGGCCGTTTTGGGCAGGAAGCTGCGGGGTGTAGTTTCCATAGGCATCTCCTGCGCTGATGGTTACATCCTCAGGGAAAGAAAACGGGTGGTTCATTCCCTGGCCGCAGTTTTTAATAACGCGCCAGGCCACTGCTGTTTCACCAAAGGCATCAGAAACATTTTTTTGAAAGATCACAATGTCTGAGTTGTTGACATCATTAGAGCGGTTAATGAAATTTAGTTTAATAGTGCTCATAATAGTAGGGGTTTAGGTAACGAAGATATGCAAATTACTTTCCTGTTTAACAGCACGTTGCAAATATTTTTTGGTCTTTTTATGTAAAACCGTTCACCTTTTCATCAGTAAAAGTATGAACGGAACTATGGTACCTGTTGCACTACTTTCAAATCCACTGGCTGTAAGGGTTTCAGTACTAAAACAGCTGAAGACTGAACTGCAGGACGCACGCTACCTGCAAATTGCCTACCTGGCATCCTTCCTTTGCTACGGCATTTATCAACTGGGCTGGGAAATAAAAGCTGACAATTTTATCACCACGCTTTCGGTGGCGGTCGTCACGCAGCTGGCAGGCGCATACTTTACCAAACAACCATACTCCAGCGTTAAAAGCGCCCTGATAACCGTAATGGGACTCACCCTGCTTATGCGCTCCCAGGAGGCGTGGGTATACGGACTGGCGGCGTTGCTGGCCGTGGGCAGTAAGTTTATTGTGCGGTTCAACGGCAAGCACATAGTAAACCCTGCCAATTTTGGCATTATAGCCACCATACTGCTAACCGGGGAAGCATGGATATCGCCCGGGCAGTGGGGCAACCAGCAGGCACTATTATTTATGATAGGCGCCGCCGGACTGATGGTAGTATTTAAGGTAGGCCGGTTTGATTTGGCGCTGCCCTTCCTCTTCACCTTTGCCGGGCTGGAGTTTTACCGTACCGTGATGTACCAGGGCTGGCCCGTTGATTTCTTCTGGCACAAAATCCTCAACGGTTCGCTCATGCTGTTCACCTTTTTTATGATCACTGAACCTAAAAGCACTCCCAATCACAAAGCAGGCCGCATCGTGTTTGCTATTGCCGTGGCGGCGCTCTCCTTCTGGCTGGGCAATTTCAAATTTGTAAACGTAGCCCCGGTTTGGGCGCTGTTTATCCTCTCACCTCTTACCATTGTTTTCGATAAGGTTCTCAAAGGTGAAAAATTTCAATGGCACCAAGCAATTATCAACCCCAATAAATAATACCGTTTATGCAAGTATCAAAAAAAACCTTCATGCTTTTACTGCTGGTATTTGGCACTGCCATACACCAGGTATGGGCGTTTTGCGGCTTTTATGTAGCCAAAGCAGGCGCCGAGCTTTTTAATAATAAGTCGCAGGTGATTATTGTCCGAGACGGGAATAAGAATGTAATTACCATGGCCAACGATTTTAAGGGCGATGCTAAGGATTTCGCCATGGTAGTACCTGTGCCCGTGGTGTTAAAGAAAGAAGACATCAAAGTGGTGTACAAAACCCTGTTTGATAAGCTGGACGCTTACAGTGCACCCAGGATGGTGGAGTATTATGATGAAAACCCCTGTGAACCGAGGGTGTATAAGATGGAAAGAGCCATGGCCAACGTGATGACCGATTCGGATATGGCGGCACCTATGGAAGCCGAGGTAAAAAAAGATTACAAAGTAACCATTGAGGCCAAGTATTCAGTGGAAGAGTATGATATCCTGATACTATCCGCCAAAGAATCATCTGGCCTGAAAAACTGGCTAACCGATAACGGGTATAGCATTCCGGCAAAAGCGGAAGAAGTGCTGGACCCTTATATCAAATCCAACCTGAAGTTTTTTGTGGTAAAGGTAAATATGGAAAAAATGAAAGGCTTGACCGACGGTTACCTGCGCCCTTTGCAAATACGGTTTGAACACGAGAAATTTATGCTGCCCATCCGGTTAGGGATGGCCAATGCCAATGGCGAACAGGATATGATAGTATATGCCTTTACCAAAAACGGCCGGGTGGAAACCACCAACTACCGTACGGTAAAGGTGCCCAGCGACCGTAATATTCCCATGTACGTACAGCAGCGCTTTGACAAGTTTTACGGTGATTTGTTTACCAAATCTTACAAACGCGAAGAAAAAAACGCCGTGTTTGTAGAGTATGCCTGGAACCTGAGCCCTTATAATTATTTAAAATGCGACCCCTGCGTGGGCGAAGTGCCAGATTACAGCGATATGATTACTGCCGGGGTAGACTGGCTAAAATCGGGAAACGGGATTAACAACAGCGCCAGTGTATTCTTTACCCGCCTGCATGTGCGCTATACCCGGGATAAATTTCCGCAGGATTTAATGTTTATGGAAACACCCAATATGGAGAATTTCCAGGGGCGGTACATTATAACCCATCCCGCTAAAGGGGACTTAAAGTGTGACGAAGGCCAGAAATACTTAACCGACCTGCGTAACCGCCGCCAGCGCGAAAACATGGAACTGGCCGCGCTTACCGGCTGGAACGTGAACAAGTACGCCTACTACGTGGAGGAGTTTGATGATCTGATTAAAAACAAAAAAGACATTCCGGTTAAACAGGATCCAACAATTGATACAGTTCCTGCGGAAGAGGAGTATACTGTTCCGGCAGTATTTGACGGACCGGGTAGCGGTAACAACAATAGGCCCAACAGCAAATGGGGTTTGATATTTTATATAAGCCTGGGCGTATTGTTGCTGTTAAGCGCCTTCAACTTATGGCAGGTTTTGGCCCGCGGGCAAAAGCGTCATGCCGTTTAGCGGCGCGATAGCGGCCTTAATAGTGTGTGTTTTTCATGGTTTAAAAAATCCCGTCGTGAGACGGGATTTTTTATTAAAAAAGATTGCCCATTTTCACCATTTTCCAATTACTACAGGATGAGATGTTCTTTGAAGTGCTGATTGTCATATTTTCTGTCCGCCTGGACGAGGTCGTAACAGCGTAACACTCGTAACACAGTAACCAGGGTAACACTAAAAAAGCCATTAGCCAAAAGCAAAGGAGATATGAGTGTAGCCCTTGATACTCTAGTAACAAGCTATTGCAAAATGGAATTAACGGTCAACAATTTTTTGTCACCATGAGGCCGAAGGAAACTCGAATGGCGACAAAGAATTGTGGATATGAAGCGGGGAGCCGTTGGCAGAGTAGTAACAACAACTTTAAAGTTGCTCCCACCCGGTTGTCATACTTGAACGACGGTTCTACCAGAATGACAGGGTGGAAGCGGCGAATACAGCTAAACAGCTTGATACTCTGGTAACAAGTTATTCAAAATACG
>DASPJH010000542.1:0-9908 GCA_035628715.1 Bacteroidia bacterium | reverse complement strand
ACCGGCCCCCAATGGAATTTGACCGCCAACTATACCGTGCCCTCCAAAAAAGTTATGCTCTTTTGAGAACATGTGCATACTGCCACCTTTGCCCTTGCTGCAACCGTCGGCCTTGCCATATAGCTCGGCCATAACGGCATTGGCGCTTATGCCGCAGGCCAGCGCATGGGCGTGGTCGCGGTAGGCGGTAATCAGTTTATCGTCTTTGGTAAGTGCGCTCATGGTACCTGCTACCACTGCTTCCTGCCCGATATAAAGGTGACAGAAGCCTTTAATCTTCTGCTGACCGTATAACTGGGCTGATTTTTCTTCGAAACGGCGCATCAGCAGCATCTCTTCGTACCACTTCAGGTAAGTTTCCTTACTAAACTTCTGTTGTGCTTTTTTAGCCATAGCTCTTTTTACAGAAGTGCAAAAATAGCTATTTTAAACAATGGTGCATATTTTTCTGTTATGCAGCACTGCAAATTTTACATAGCAAGGTCATCATATTTGTAAATCGGGTCTATTTCATCCCCGGGCTGTATATGTATCAGGCTGTGCAGCAGGCCGTCATGCAAATCATACACCCAGCCGTGCAGGTGAGGATTATTATTATTTTTCCATCCGCTCTGTATCACGGATGTTTTAGCAAGATTTTTTACCTGCTCTATTACGTTTAGTTCCACCAGGCGGTTCACCTTCGGGGTTTCATCCTCTATAGCATCCACTTCTGAGCGGTGCAGGCGGTATACATCTTTTATATTCCGCACCCAGTTATCCAGCAAACCCATGTGCGAGTTTCCAAGGGCGGCTTTAACACCTCCGCAGCCGTAGTGTCCGCAAACAATCACATGTTTCACCTTAAGTACTTCTACTGCATATTGCAGGCCGCTCAGCATATTAATATCGGTGTTTACCACCATGTTGGCAATGTTGCGGTGCACAAAAATCTGTCCCGGTATTGTCCCTGTCACTTCATTGGCAGGTACCCGGCTGTCAGAGCATCCTATCCAAAAAAAATCGGGGTTTTGGCCGTTGGCAAGTGTTTCGAAGAACTTTGGGTCCTCATCATTACGCTCCTGAGCCCACGCCCGGTTTTGCAGAAATATCTTCTCTATTAGTTCCATTTGCTTGTTGTTTATGCGGTTTCATCTCGCTCAGCTGGCCGCTTATTTCTACACTTATTCCACGTTTACCTGCTGAATCGGTAAAGTCCTGCACAATTTCAATTATGTCAGGGTCAATAAATTTAGCCCCGGTGGTGTCAATCAGCACCCTGCTGTTATTAGGTACTTTGGCCAGCGCATCTTTAACATCTTTAATGCTCATAAAAAATAAGTCTTTTTTAAACTTGAGCATATAACTTTCAGCATGCTGGGTTAAAGAAACTGCGTTTTGCAGGTTGGTGCGTATGGTAAAAATTATCCCTACAGCAAGGCCCACCATTATACCAACCAGCAAATCAGTGAATAATATGGCAATTATAGTTACCACAAACGGGATAAACTGCGCCCTACCTTTTACATAAACACTTTTAATAATTTTAGGAGTGGTAAGCTTATAGCCCACAAAAAACAACACACCAGCCAGCGCCGCAAGGGGTATAAGATTTAATACCGGGGCTATAAATATTACGCATACTAGTAGCAAAAGCCCGTGAAATATTGCCGATACCCGTGTTTTAGCTCCTGCGCTAACATTGGCCGAGCTGCGCACAATAACTGCTGTTACCGGCAAGCCACCCATAAGAGGTGAAACAATGTTGGCAGTTCCCTGCGCTATCAGCTCGCGGTTTTTAGGGGAGATGTGTTTTTCAGGATCGAGTTTGTCAACAGCCTCTACGCTTAATAATGATTCAAGGCTGGCAATCAGGGCAATGGTAATGGCAATTTTCCATACTACCGGGTTGCCTATGGCTGAAAAATCAGGAAATGTGAGTGTGCCAAAAAAAGCACCGAATGAACCAGTTGGCGGTATGCTGGCCAGGTGGTTACCTGCCAGGGCAAATCCCTCGCCCATACCGGGGAAAACAAGTGTATTCAGAAGAATGCTAACTATTACCGCAATTAAGGCGCCGGGTATTAACTGGAAAAAGTATAATTTTTTCAGGCGCTTAATTTCCCATACCCCTAGTATGGCCATAGACACGAGCGTGATTATCAGTGCGGCAGGCTTGAACATCTGTACAGCTTTTACAATTGTGGTAAAGGTATTATCGCCGCCTGCCTGCTCAAAGCTTTCGTCGCCTTCGTAGTCTGCATCGTAGCCCAATGCGTGGGGAATCTGTTTTAATATGAGGATAATACCAATGGCAGCCAACATCCCTTTAATTACGGGCGAGGGGATGTAATTACCGACGGCCCCCGCTTTTACCAGCCCGAATACTACCTGCATTACGCCGGCAATTATTACGGCCGAGAGGAAAATGTTGTACACATTGTCTACTGAAAACCCGCTGTCAGGCCGTTCAACAAAGGCCCTTATCTCTGCCAGTGAACCAATCACAATGGCGGTTAATCCAGCTGCCGGGCCGCTTACACTCAGCTGCGAATTGCTGATTAGCCCAACTACAATGCCGCCCACAATACCGGCAATAATGCCCGACATAAGGGGTGCTTTTGACGCGAGCGCAATACCCATACAAAGCGGTAGCGCTACCAGGAAAACAACCAGCCCTGCCGGGAGGTCGTTTTTTAAATGCGAAAAAGAAATCCAACTCCTGCTTTTCAAATCTGTATAGTTTCTAGTTAAATAAAAGAACCGAGGTCCGCAAAATAATAATTTTGCTTTGTAATTGCACCTATCGCCTGCTAAGTAATAACATGCATACAAGTTGCAAAAACAACGTCGCAGTTCGAACATCAATTATGCCAAAAATTACAAAATCATTTAGTAATTTTATAGTAAACAAAAATCCCTATCTATGAAGAAAATTCTACTTTTTATAGGCGTAATCGGCCTTTCGCTCGCCCAACTGCCTGCTCAAACCAAGCAGAAAACCGAAACTACCAACACACAAACCCAGCAAAAAAAACCGCCGCCGTATGTAATGAAGACGGATTACGATGCCAAAATGGCAACCGTGGATGCTAAGGTAAATGCTGCTGTAAATGCTGCCAACTCTGTTAAAAACGAAGTGGCCGGAAAACTGGACAAAGTAGCTGAACTGGATGCCAAAATGCTGCAGGTGGAAGAAATTCTTAATTCAGCCAATTTTAAGATTGCCAGCACGGATGATTCGCTTAAACGAACAAGGTTTTCGGTGGATGAGTTTAAAGCCAACACCGAAGCACAAATAAATAAACTGGCAGAAACCGACGGCCAGATGCGTTTTTTATGGGCAGGCATTGCGGTGGCTTTTTTACTTGCAGGGGCAATAATACTGCTGATGAATAACCGCCTGCATAAAATGAAGAATTCGATGCACAAAGTATCGGAAGAATTCAGTCTTAAGCTGGAAACCGAAATGGAAAAGGCAAGCCAGCAGCAAAGGGCCTATAAAGATGAGGTGGACGTGATGAAGCGCCGGGTGCAGGATGACCTGGTACTGCTTAAAACCGACCTTATGCGCACGGTAAATGCCAATAATGAAAGTACTGCCCAACAGCTGCAGCTGATTATGGACAAGCTGGATAAGCAGGAATAGTTGTTTGTCTGAATCAGGATTCACAGGATTTAAGAATTAGCAGAATTAATTCTCTTAATTTTTGAATTCCGGGAATTCTGATTCAGACAAATATTAATTCATCCTCATTATTTTACCGTTGGCCACTACAAATACGCAATCGGTTTTTTTGGGGTAGAGAGAATACAGCCCGGTGAGCTTGCCAAATGAGGGCAGCACGGCCCAGTTTTCAGTAAAAAAGAAACACGGCAGGCGCAGGCTTTGCCGTCCCTTACCCTCCAGCTTTACACCGGGATGGATATGCCCGAAAATATTGTAGCCGTCCGGGTTCTCCTGCTCCTCGTGCGAAAGGATAAACGGGCCGCACCGGATACAATCAAACACCTCAAAACCAAACCGGCGGTAGTGGCTTTCCTGCAATATGTCGTGGTTGCCCTGCACCAGTATCCAGCGCAGGTGCCGGTGGCGGTTCACAATTTCCCCCAGTATTTCCCAGTCGCTGTTATACGCGCTGTGAAACAGGTCGCCCAAAAAAACCACCTGTTCCAGTCCGGTAATTTGCAGTAGTTTCTCCAGCGCTGTAAAATCTTTATGCTGGCTGATAAGCGGTATAGGAATGCCCGCCTTGCGGAAGTGCATGCTTTTGCCCAGGTGTAAATCAGCTATTACCAGCATTTTTTGCGTATCCCACCATACTGCTTTTTCAGGCAGCAACGTCAGTTTTTCTCCGCAAACAGTGTGGGTGAGCATTGGAGGGCAAAGATAGTGTCTGAAATAAGATTCGTGGGATTTAGGGGTTAAGGAATGAGGCGGCGGTTATGAAAACCGGTGTTACATACCTGGGGTATACCGCCAACTTAAGAGTTTATGCAAATTTTTTTATTAAGCAGGAACTGTATGTGGTTGACAGCGCCCCCCGGGCTAAAGCCACGGGGCTACTGAATGGAAGCGGGAAATAATCGCAGCTTTCCCTGTATTTAATAAATATGGATGGCTGATCTGATATTTTGTACAAATAACGGAAACGGAGTGTCCTTTTTCAGTAACCCGTTGCTTTAGCTGCGGGGTAAATGGATTGCTCTTACCTTAGCGGCATTGCGCCCAGCGGGATGCAGGGGGTGGAATATCGGGTGGCCAATAAACAATTACACATAAAATCTCCATTTTTGCGGCCATGCTCAAAATTGCCCGGAGCGAAATATATGCCCACCCTTTGCCTGAAGGTCACCGTTTTCCTATGGACAAATACGATCTTATTCCAAAACAGTTGTTACGGGAGGGCGTTGTTACCGAAGATAACTTTTTTGAACCGGGTATACTTGATGAAGAAACCCTGCTGCTTACCCATACTGCGGAGTATTGGCAAAAGCTGAAAACTCTTTCTCTCTCACCGGCAGAAATCAGGAAAACCGGTTTCCCTTTATCGGAACGGCTGGTAGAGCGCGAGCTGGTAATTTGCCGTGGCACCATTGATTGTTGCCTGTATGCCCTTGAATTTGGTGCGGCCATGAATGTAGCCGGGGGCACTCACCACGCCTACCCCGGCCACGGCGAGGGTTTTTGCCTGCTGAATGATTTTGCGGTAGCAGCCAATTACCTGTTGCAACATCAATTGGCCTCCCGGATTTTGATTATTGATCTGGACGTTCACCAGGGAAACGGAACGGCCGCCATTTTCAGCAACAGCCCGCAGGTATTCTGTTTCAGCATGCACGGTAAAGAAAATTACCCGGCCAAAAAGGAAACATCGCACCTGGATATTGAACTGCCCACCGGCACAACTGACAAAATGTACCTTGGTATACTGGCAGATACACTACCCCGGATACTAACCGGGTTTACCCCCGACTTTGCTTTTTACCTCAGCGGTGTGGATATTTTATCGACGGATAAACTGGGCAAACTTTCAGTTAGCATGGAGGGATGCCAACAGCGTGACCACCTTGTGTACAAAACGCTCAAATCCCTTGGTATTCCTGTGGTTACCAGCATGGGCGGAGGGTATTCCCCGGCAGTTTCCACGATAGTAAACGCACATTGTAATACCTTTAAAGAAGCTGTTAACGCTTACTTCTAAACTTTTTTAAAAATTTTGCTTGCAATTGTTTTTCCCAATTCCTTTAAATTAGCGTAAAATTCGGAACCTGACTAATGAAAAAGCAGTTATTTTGGCAGTCTGAGGCAACAGTGCTTGCCTTCCCACCTTCAAATGCAAAGAAATCGTCTGACGACGATGATGATGACGACGATGACATGGATGATGTTGAAGACGACGATGATGACGACGACTTTGAAGATGATGACGACCTTCCTTCAGGCGTAGACATCAAAGATCCCGGCTTTGACGATTTTGATGATGATGACGACGATGAGTTTTAATTCATCGTTATAAATCAAGCTGAATATCAGGAGTAACCACTTGGTTGCTCCTGTTCAGTTTTCTGTCTATCAGGGTTATTTTATATCTTACTGAATCGGGAGCCCCCGCCGATAAGTCAATTATAAAAAAGGGTGTCAGCAAATCCAGTCTTCCTTTTATAGCTTTATTTCTTCCTTCGGGAGTAAGATTATTGATGCGCTGGTGATACTGCACGGTATCCCTGTAAAGGCTATCCGGAACTATGAACGGCGAGGTGAGCTTTTTCTCCACCCCGTTTTCAATACTGTAAAAATCAACCAAAAGGTTATAGAAATAAGGTTGCCCGTATGCAAACGGCGGAAAAGAGTCCTGGCTGGTAAGGCCAATATCGCCGTCCCCATCCCTAAAAGTCAAATGTAAAGTAACAATGCTGTCCTTACCGTTTTCGCGCTTAATTTTGTCAAAGCTTTCAAAAGTAAGCTCTGGTGTTGGCGGGTAGCTTTCCTCCGGCTTGCAGCTGTGCAAAGCCGTTGCGGCTACCAATACGGCCGTAAATAATTTTATATATACGCGAAATCTCATAATGGCTTCTGAATTAAGATATTCAATCTTCTTTACAAATAACGAAAATTTTGAAGAAACAGTTTGGCGGGTTTTCCGGTTCCAGTCCAAAAATTGTTCCGTATATGCTCAATACCTTGCTGCACTTGGGCTAAACGCTGAAAAAATAACATCCGTAAATAAAATTCCTTTCCTGCCGGTTTCCCTTTTTAAAAACTACACGGTACTGGCCAGCGGGCTACCGGCACAAAAAATCTTTACCAGCAGCAGCACTACCGGCCAGGGCCAGAGCAATCACCATGTGGCTGATATTTCTTTGTACGAAGAGAGCTTTTTGACAGGATTCCGCCAGTTTTACGGCGGGCCTGATGACTACTGCATACTGGCGTTGCTCCCCGGTTACCTGGAGCGCACCGGCTCATCGCTGGTATATATGGCCGACCGGCTGATACAGCTAAGCGGGCACGCTGACAGCGGCTTTTACCTGTATGAGCATAAGAAACTGGCTGATGTTATTGAGGCAAATGAATCAGTAGGACAAAAAACCCTGGTTTTGGGAGTATCGTTTGCCCTGCTGGATTTTGCCGAACAGTTCCATACGCCATTAAAGCATACTATAATAATGGAAACCGGCGGCATGAAAGGGCGCCGCAAAGAGCTTACACGCGCCGAACTGCATGGTGAGCTGAAAACTGCCTGGGGCCTGGGTGCCATCCATTCAGAATATGGGATGACGGAATTGTTGTCGCAGGCCTATTCTAAAGCGGATGGCCGGTTTGTTTGCCCTTCCTGGATGAAGGTGCTAACCCGCAGTGCGGATGACCCGTTTGGCTATGCACCGACAGGAAAAACAGGGGGAATTAATGTTATAGACCTTGCCAACCTGTACTCGTGCAGCTTTATTGAAACCGAGGATTTGGGCCGCCTGCACCCCGACGGCAGCTTTGAAGTGCTGGGCCGTATGGATTTTAGCGAGGTGAGAGGCTGTAATACGATGGTGGGATAACGTTCCTTTAAGCGTCCTCGCTTAAAGGAACGCCGGGTTGAAGCCTCCTGGCTTCCTTTTAATCAGCGAAGACGCTGAAATTTTTTATTCCCGAAACGGGGACGCTTTGGGGAACTGGCTTAAAACACCCAGCACAACTGGTATGTATCATCAATAATTTCGTGGTATACTTTCAACAGGGTTTCTTTTCCTTTACTCAGCACCGCGTTGTAGCAGGTTTCATCCGCATTGCCGGGAAATATAATTTTCATGTGTTTCCTGAAATCCACCTCGCCGTCGCCGTACCATTTAAAAATAGCCTCTTTGGCCGCCCAAAGCAGGTACATGGTGTGCAGGTCGTTCTCCCCTTCCATGTGCTGCCATTCGTACTCGTTAATAAACTTAGGGGCTATCTTTTTAATCCGCTCGCTTATCTCCTCAATATCCACACCCACCTTTCCTGACCTGCTCACTATCGCCGCCGCGTATTCGCCAGAGTGGCTAAGGCTTACCTCGCAGTCCAGTCCTATTATGTAGGGTTTGCCGTTGGGCATTTTCAACAGCTGATGCTCTTCGTGCGCTACTCTATCCTTCAGCAATTCCTGCAACAAAACCCGGCTGGCCAGCCAGTGCAGGTTGCGGCTTTCAAACTTAAACTCCTCGTGCGGAAACATCCACAGCATTTCCTTTAGTTCAGAAACACTCTCAGTAATTTTCCACACCGCCATTTCTGTGTCCGCGTTGGGGTATTTTTGCAGGCTTATTGGCACGGGGCAAAGGTAATGTGCAGATTGAATTAGCCAATGTGGCAATATGCTAATGTGCTAATAAAAACGCGTGCCCGGCCAACCGGATTTGTATCCCGGTTGAACAGTTAAGGATTTAAAATCCTTCGTTATTAAAATTCAGAGCCGTTAAAGAAATGACCGCCATAACCGCCAATAAAATCTTTACGTTTACAGGCCATAGGGACTGTATCTACGCTATGGGTGAGGGGTTGCGGCCGGGAACTTTTATAACCGGCGGGGCCGATGGCTGGGTAGTGGAATGGGACTGGCAAAATCCCGGCGACGGCAAACTGCTGGTGCAGGTAAATGCACCGCTGTATTCGTTTTTGTTAATAAAGGAAAATGAAACCCTGCTGTGCGGCACACGCGCCGGTAACCTGCACGTGGTGGATATGGCAGAGGCCAAAGAAACCCGCAATATTGAAGCCCACTCAGCCGGGGTGTTTGATATGCTGCAACTGGATGCGAACCGACTGGTAACGGCCAGCGGTGACGGTACCCTGAAGGTTTGGAATACGGACCTTGCACTGCTGAACGAAATAAATGCTTCTTACAAAAGTGCGCGAGTGCTGGCGTTGCATCCTTCCAAACCGGAAATTGCCGTGGGGTACAGCGATTACAGCATACGGGTGTTTGATACCGGTACGTTTGATCTGCTTACGGAAATTAAAGGACACACCAACTCCGTGTTCGCACTTGCCTACTCGCCTGACGGGAAACACCTGCTTTCGGGCGGGCGGGACGCGGTGCTGCGGATTTGGAATGCTGACAATTACGCCCCGCTTCAAACCATTAATGCGCATTGGTACCATATTAACTGCATACGGTACAGTCCTTCGGGCAGGTGGTTTGCCACGGTAAGCATGGATAAAACGGTAAAGATATGGGATGCACAAAGTTTTGATCTGCTGAAAGTGCTGGATAAACTGAAGAACGACGGCCATACTACGTCGGTAAACAAAATTTTGTGGGCTGACGATTATAGGCTTATTTCGTGCAGTGATGACAGAACGGCTGTTCTTTGGGCTATTGGCCTTTAGCCATTAGCCTTTCGTTTACAAACAAAAACACCTTAAAACCAGCCAACGGCGAAAGGCCAAAGGCAAATAGCTAAGAAATGATACTGAGCGATAAAAAAATACTGGAGGAAATTGAAAAAGGCACCATTTTGATTGAGCCTTACCGCAAAGAATGTTTGGGCAGCAACTCATACGACGTGCACCTGGGCCGCCATTTGGCCACTTACCGCGACCGTGTGCTGGATGCCCGCGAGCACAATAAGATTGATATTTTTGAAATTCCGCAGGAGGGATATGTCCTTTATCCCGGTATTTTATATTTAGGTGTAACGGAAGAGTACACCGAAACGCATAAACACATCCCATTTTTGGAGGGTAAAAGCAGCACCGGCCGCCTGGGTATTGACATACACGCTACCGCCGGCAAAGGCGATGTGGGCTTTTGCAATACCTGGACGCTGGAAATATCGTGCGCGCAACCGGTACGCATATACCGCGGTATGCCTATTGGCCAGCTGATCTATTTTGAAATTAGCGGCGAGATTGAAACCAGCTACGACACCAAGAAATCGGCCAAGTATAACAAACG
>DASPJH010000541.1:0-15775 GCA_035628715.1 Bacteroidia bacterium | reverse complement strand
TTTTTAAGCCCGAGTGCGCAGGCATAGTAGATTATCATTTAACCATTTATAACCGATGGGGGCAGGTTATACTGGATTGTGACAACTGCTTTTGGAACGGTATGTATGCTGACAGCCCCGTACTCCCCGGTATGTACCTGTACAGGCTTAACATCAAAGCTGAAAGCGGGAAAAAGGCATTTACCTTTGGTACGGTCCAGGTGATCAGGTAGCATAGATGCAATTAAGAAACTCAGTAACAGCTGCGGGTGTTCCTCCATCAACCACATTAAGTAAACTATAAATTTTTAACTAAGTTGGTTTTCTATCTTTGCCGCAATTAATAAGCACCATGTTCAGAACGAAAACCTGCGGAGAATTAACGATTAAGAATGTTGGCGAAGAAGTAACCCTGGCCGGATGGGTGGCCAAGTCGCGCGATTTTGGCGGCATGACCTTTATTGACCTGCGCGACCGCTACGGCATTACCCAACTGGTGTTTAACATGGAGGTGAACCCCACCCTGTGCGAGCAGGCCCGTAAACTGGGACGCGAGTTTGTGGTGCGCGCTACCGGAAAAGTGGCCGAGCGCAGCAATAAGAACCCCAAAATTGCTACTGGCGACATTGAAATACTGGTGGATAGCTTTGAAATACTGAACGAGGCCAAAACCCCGCCCTTTACCATTGAGGAAAACACCGACGGCGGAGAGGAACTGCGCATGAAGTACCGCTACCTGGATTTGCGCCGCGATGTAGTGCGCGCCAATATGGAAATGCGCCATAAAATGGGCCGTGAAACCCGCAACTACCTGGACAGCCTGAATTTTATTGAGGTGGAAACTCCCGTGCTTATTAAATCTACGCCGGAAGGGGCCAGGGATTTTGTGGTGCCCTCAAGGATGAACAAAGGTGAGTTTTATGCCCTGCCCCAGTCGCCGCAAACTTTCAAGCAATTGCTGATGGTGTCAGGCTTTGACCGGTATTACCAGATTGTAAAATGTTTCCGTGACGAAGACTTCCGCGCTGACCGCCAGCCGGAGTTTACCCAGATAGACTGCGAAATGAGTTTTGTGGAGCGGGAAGACATACTGAATGTTTTTGAGGGATTGGTAAAGCACTTGTTTAAAACCGTAAAAGGCATTGAGCTGACAGAGGCTTTCCCCCGCATGACTTATGCCGATGCCATGAAATTTTATGGCAGCGATAAGCCGGATATCCGTTTCGGGATGAAATTCGTGGAGATTAAGACACCACTGGATGAAACCGAAGAAGCGTCTGCACCCACCGGCTTTAAAGTATTTGATGAAGCCGACATTGTAGCAGGCATAAACGTTAAAGGCGGCGCTGCATATACCCGCAAGCAACTGGATGCCCTCACCGATTTTGTAAAAGACCCAAAACGGGGCATGAGTGGCCTGATATGGGCCAAAGTGGAGAACGGCGAAGTAAAAAGTACCGTAGATAAATTTTTTACTACTGATCAAAAACTGGAATGGATAACCAAATTTGGGGCAACTGAAGGCGACCTGATGCTGATACTGGCGGGCGCTGCTGAAAAAACCCGCAAAGCGCTGGGCGACCTTCGCCTGAAGCTGGGCGAGGAAATGGGCCTGCGGGATAAAAACACCTTTGCGCCCCTTTGGGTGCTTGATTTTCCGCTGCTGGAATACGGCGAAGAGGAAAAACGCTGGTTTGCCATGCACCATCCCTTCACTTCTCCGCGCCCGGAGGATTTAAAATTTCTGGATACTGAACCCGGTAAGGTACGCGCCAACGCCTACGATATAGTGCTGAACGGCTGGGAAATAGGCGGTGGTTCCATCCGTATCTTCAATAAAGAGCTGCAAGCTAAAATGTTTGAAATACTGGGCTTTACCAAAGAAGAAGCCCAGGAGCAATTTGGCTTTTTGATGAATGCCTTTGAGTTTGGCGCTCCCCCGCACGGAGGCATAGCGTTTGGATTTGACAGGCTGTGCGCCCTGTTTGGCGGCTCAGATTCCATCCGCGATTTTATGGCGTTCCCTAAAAACAATGCCGGTAAGGATGTAATGATTGATGCGCCTTCGCTCATTAACCCGAAGCAACTGGTGGAACTGGGCCTGAAGGTGGATTAGCCGTTTACTTTTCCCTTCTTTAAGGTATTCACGCTATATTGTGCACTATCCGCCTATGAAAGGATTTTCTCTTCTTGTACTGGTGATTATCTCCCTGCTCACTTACGGCCAACAGCCCAAGCTGATGCTGCATACAGGGCATGTGCTGGGTGTTTCTGATGCAAGCTTCAGTTACGATGGTAAGTATGTATTTACCGTAGGTGAAGACGACATCATAAAAATGTGGGAAATAGCGTCGGGAAGGTTGATACACGATTTTGAGGGCAGCAACCTGGAAGGTTTCCTGGACAGTGGCAGAACGCTGATTACGGTAAAAACCCTTAACGACCACCAAACCGGTATTGTACAATATTGGGATTTGATAACCGGGCAGTTGATAAAACAGCACGCCGGTGTTAATGTAAGGCTTAACAGCGGCAAAACTCAAATGCTCCTTGGACGTGGTGTTGACAGCACAGGCAATGACAGCATGGATCTGGTGGACGTAAAATCAGGCAAAAAAACACATGCTTTCCCCGGCACTATCGGCGCTTTTCTCAATTCCGATTCTATAATTTTTTCGGGTTCTTTAGCTGAAGACGCCAATTCATTTGATATGTACGTGTGGGATGCAGCAACCAAAAAGCTGCATTCGCAATACAAGGGGTATTTAGCGGGTGCGTCCGATAAACATTTTGTTATTCAGCACGACAGTACCTTGTACGTGTTTGATATTGCCACTGCCGAACAGGTGCAGGCGTTTTCACTCCCTAAAAATAAATACGGCAATTTTGAAGATTTCAAAGCCAGTTTTAGCCCTGACAGCCGAAAAGTTTATTTATACAGGGATTATATTTACCGTACTGACGAAATATTCGTATTCGATACAGATAGCTTTTCGCTGCTGAAACAACTGTATGCACCCAAAGATGTATCGCTGATTTTTTTCAGCAGCGATGGAAATTTAACAGTGGTTGTTGATGACGAAAATTCGGCAACCGTTTATGACACAGGATATAATATCCTTTACCAGCTGGAAGGACATACTGATATTATCAACCGACTGGATTTTGACCCGGACGATAAATACATTTTAACCGCATCAGAAGATAAAAAAGCCATTTTGTGGGATGCAGCCACGGGTAAAAAAATAAGGCAGTTTAAAGGCGATAATAAATTAATATCAATCTGCACTTACAGTCCTGATAAAAATACTTTTTGTTATCAGTCGGGGGGTAATTTGTTTATCTGGGAAACCGCCACCCTGAAAAAAATAGCCACCATACAGGTTCCTGATGCTAACATTACCTACAGCGCCGATGGCAAATTTATATATCTTAGTAATAACTATTATTATTTTTTCCTGGTTATCGAAGCCGGAACCGGTAAAATAGTTTCACGGCATTTTGATGAGCAAAACCAATGGTCAACAGGGGCAACCTATAGCTACGACGGCGCAATGGCCGGCACGTATTGTGCCGACAGTGTTTTCAGGATTTTTACTGTTTCGGGTGATACGGTTTTTTCGCTTTATGGAAAAGATCCTAATTTAACCCGGTTTTCACACGGCAATAATAAGGCCTTGCTGGTTTACAGCACTTATGAAAAATACGAGCATATAGCGGATACCCTGGTGCTGTATGATATTACCACGGGCCGCAAGGACTGGACAATAGGTTTTAAAGGTACCGAACTGGATTTTGTGTTCAGCCCCGGAAACAGCTATATAGCCGGCACTGTAGGCGATTCGCTTCTAATTATAAATACGCTCACGGGCAACGTATCGTATGCGCCTGCATACGTCACCACCTTTTCTGAAATAGAATTTACTGCTGATGAAAAATTAATATTGGTAACCACATCACGTTACAGGGGTTTTGTATGCCAACTTGTATATAATACTGAAACCGGCAGGAAGTTTGCATCAAAAAAACGCCCCCACGATGAGAGCTTATATATTATTCGCACCGCATTTATTGAAAATAACACAAAGGTTATAACCAGCTACATCTCAGGCGAGACCGAAATTTGGGATATTTATTCCGGCTACGTAAAAAATATTTATTCTCCCAAAGGATATATTAATGATTTCTCCGGCACTCAATACATCTCCACTGACCGGGCACATATTTATTTTTTTGATACGGCGTTTAATCATTTATATACACTATCCAATCTCGACTCTGCAAACTACGTGGTTATGGATAAGGATGGCCGTTTTGACGGTACTGAGGCAGGCCGCAAGCAAATGTATTATACCTGTGGGCAGGAAACCATTGACCTGGAGCAGTTTAAAAACCTTTGCTGGGAACCGGGATTAATTGGCAAAATAACAGGAGATAACCAGGAGCCTATAACTGCCAAAAAAATCAGCGAAATAAATATTTGTAATTATACGCCGGTTATTAAAGAAAAAGGTAATGAAAAAGGATTTTACAAATATGAAATTACCCCGAGAAAAGGGGGAATTGGCGAAGTTCAGTTATATATAAACGGCAAACAGGTAAAAACGTATACCACAGCCGGTATGCAAAAAAAAGGCGGCTCGTATACCCTTTCGGTTCCTCATTCTGTTGTGGGGCCTTACCTGGTGCGGGGAGCTGAAAACCAACTATCAGTACGTGCCACCACTACAGGTAATACCATGTCAGCCCGCAGTGGCGGCGGTATGGAGCTGATTGCCGATGAAAGCGAACAAGCTGCCAACCCCGATATGTTTATTGTTTCCATCGGAATCAGCAAATACAAAGGCGAGCGCCTGAAACTAAACTATGCCGCCAAAGATGCGGTTGATTTTTCGGCTGCGTTGGCGCATGCCGGCAGGAAACTGCTGAACAACGACGGCAAAGAACATGTAAACACATTTACTTTTCATACCGAACCCGGTAGCACACGCTGGCCGGCCAAACAAGCCATCCGTAAACTGATGGACAGCATTGCCGGAGTGGCCACCGCTGACGATATACTTGTTATATTTTTTGCCGGGCACGGTACACTTTCTGGTCCACAAAAAACTCTGTATTTACTTACAGCCGAAGCCACTGACGAAGGCATAAAAGGGGTAGAAGACCAGGTAGCCATAAGCACCGGCGAAATGGACGAGTGGATGCGGAAAATAAAAGCGAACAAGCAACTGCTTATACTGGATGCCTGCAACAGCGGACAGGTGGTGAAAAACATGCAGAACCTTATGGCACAACGCGAAATACCTGCCGACCAACTTAGAGCCCTGGAAAACCTAAAAGATAAAACCGGCACCTACATTCTTTCAGCATCGGCATCCGGGCAATCTGCCTACGAAACCAGTATATACAGCCAGGGGTTGCTTACCTACAGCCTGCTTTCATCCATAAAACTGGGCAAAGGACTTAAAGACAATAAATTTATTGACGTTACCAAATGGTTTAATTCAGCGTCAGACGATGTACGCATACTTGCCAAAGATATTGGCGGACGGCAGGACCCGCAGATTTTAGGTACCGCCAGCTTTGAGGTGGGGCTGGCCGATAAAGAAGTGCTGGAGGGCATACAGCTGGCGATAGCCAAAAAAATATTTGCTCGCTCAAAACTCATAGGCGATGAGGAAAGCCTGAGCGACGAACTGAACCTTTCGGGGCTGATAGACAAAGAGCTTACCAACCTCTCTTCACGCGGTAAGGAAAGCCCCCTGACATTTGCACCTGATAATACGCTGGCAAATACATACTCAGTAAGAGGCCGGTATGAAGTAACCGGTAGTACAGTGGTGGTTAAAATTACTATATATATGGGGTCAAAGGAAAAACTGCACCAGTTTGAGGTATCGGGCGACCCGGAAAAACCTGAAGCACTAGCTAGAAGCATCGTGGAAAAAGTGAAAGAATTGCTGGGCAATTGAAGCCCTGCGGTAGATTAATAAATCACTTCATTTATCACAACCTTTCTTATTTTTGTTGGGAATGGATAACATTACCCCGAAAGAACGGATCCTGAAAAAAATACGGGCAGGGCTGCTGTATAAGAATCCGCCGCGGCTTACCGGTATTGATCTGGAAAGCAGTGTATACGGGGAGATGACCAGCCCGCTACCGGAAGAATTTGCCAAAAGCTTTACCGCAACCGGGGGCAAGCTGGTATTTTGCCATAACAAATACGACCTGATTGATAACCTGGCCGATTTAGCTGAAAATTACAAATGGAAAAATATTTTCTGCTGGGATAAAGACCTTAGAAAAGAATTGGACGATGTGGGCTTTGCTTATTTAAGCGGCAAGGAAAACCTTGAAAATGCCGAAGCGTCTCTTACCACCTGCGAGTGCCTGGTGGCCCGCACGGGCAGCGTGGTTACCAGCAGCCTGAAAAACAGCCGCAGCCTTATTGCGGTTCCCCGGGTGCATATTGTAATAGCATACATTAACCAGGTAGTGCCTGATATTAAAGACGCTGTTAAATTTTTGAGTAACCGGTATGGCAAAAAACAACCCTCGGCTATTACATTTATAACTGGTCCCAGCCGGACCGCCGATATTGAGATGCAGCTGGTGCAGGGGGTACACGGCCCTGAAGAATTGTATGTTTTTTTGGTGAATATTAAAAATAATAAACCATGAAAAAATATAATTTATCAATTGTAATTATATTCCTGTTAAAAGGAATAGTATACGCCCAGGCAACCGATGGAAATACAGCAAGGGAAGTGCTGGAAAACATGAATAAAAAATGCCTGCAAATTCAAAACGGGAAGTTTACTGCGGAGTATAAATTAAAATCATACTCAGAACTGGATACAAATTTGAGGTTAGGGGTCGTGATTTTTGAAAGATTACCGGATGATTCCCTTTTTGGTTTCAAACTTTGGAGCTATTGCACTAATGAAGGTATTGCCCGCTATTATGACGGCAAAAACGTTTACATAGTTTTCGACAAAGATAAATCGGTACTTATTGATACGTTAAGAAAAAAGAGGTCGATGATTTATAACAGCCGGGTAGGTCCTTTTGCCGAATTTCCTTTAGTGTCCCGCAATCTGATGTATGCTCTTCAAAATGATGAGACTACTATTGCCTTTGATTCGCTATCTGGGAAAGACACTGTTGTAATTCGTTTAAAATATAATATTGAAACAGACAACTGGGAGCGCTGGTTTATTGATGTAAAATCAGGGTATCCTGTTGCCAGAGAAGCATATTACAAAAATGATATTGATGAAATACAGTATGATTATTTTAAATTGACTTCCCTTTCACTGAATAATGATAATCATGGCAAATGGCTCAATAGCCAAAAGTGGCCGATAGAGTATGATACATTTTATCAGCAGCCCAAAGCAAAGGTTTTGCCGCTGCCTGATGATACTCTGGCACCAGCATGGGAAGGATTAAGTTTAAATGGTGACAGCATACGTTTTCCGGGTTTAGGGGCTAGCCTGTACCTTATTGATTTTTGGTATAAAGCATGTCATCCGTGCCAGCAGGCAGTACCTTTTTTACAGCGCATGCATGAAAATTATTCGGCAAAAGGCCTTAAAGTTATTGGTTTAAATCCATATGATTATAAAATAAAAGATTCTGAATTATTTCAGGCTTTTTTGAAAAGAAAAAATGTTTCCTATGCGTTGGCATTTGTAAATAGTGAAGTACCCCAAAAGTATCATGTACAAGGATATCCCCTCTTTTATCTTATAAATAAAAACGGTAATATAATACACTCGCAAAGTGGATATGGGCCGGATGTGGATGGAGAGTTCGAAAAAATAATAAAAGAATACTTAGAAAAAAATTGACCTTACTACCCGATAATAAAAAAATATATTTTGCCTCTGATTTTCACCTTGGGGTGCCGGATTATGATAACAGCCTGGTGCGTGAGAAACGTTTGGCGGCATGGCTGGACAGTGTAAAACACGATGCGGCTGAAATATACCTGGTGGGTGATTTATTTGATTTCTGGTTTGAGTATAAAACGGTAATACCTAAATATTACACCCGCCTGCTGGGCAAGCTGGCAGAATTGAGGGATATGGATATTCCCATTACTTTTTTTACCGGCAACCACGATATGTGGATGTTTGGCTATTTTGAAAAAGAGCTGGGCATACCGGTTATCCGCCAGCCCATTGACAGGGAAATCAACGGTGTTAAATTCCACATAGCTCACGGGGATGGCTTGGGACCGGGCGATAAGGGGTATAAATTTATTAAAAAAGTATTTGCGAGTAAATTTTGCCAGTGGGCATTTAAATGGATACACCCGGATGTGGGTATTGGCATTGCTAATTATTTCAGCCACAGCAGTCGTAAGGCCAATGGCGACAGGGACTATGTATTTTTGGGCGAAGAGAACGAGTGGCTGGTAATTTATAGCAAAGAGTTATTAAAAAACCGGCACTATGATTACATGATTTATGGTCACCGGCATTTGCCTATGGATATTGAGTTGCAGCCCGGCAGTCACTACATTAACCTGGGCGATTGGATTAAGCATTTTACCTATGCGGTGTTTGATGGAGAAGCGGTGGAATTGAAGGAGTTTACACAATGACACTAACATCTCACGACCTCCTGCATAAAGTTCTTGACTTGCTTTGCTATAAAAAGGAGAACAAAAGATATTATGACATTAAGTATCTTAAAAACGAGCCGCCTTCTTATTATCGCTTATTACAGATTGAAGCCTTAATGGATGCCCTTGGATTGTCTAAGAAACATTTCAATACCTTTGTAAATACTGTATACCGGTTAAGTGATAAAGCAGAATATGACAGGCGAACTTATTTAAACTCATTGACGAACCTTGAATATTTATTACGAGGCGAATTCTTTGACTCAAGGGATATTGATGTTGAATATTCAGAAATAAAACAAAAAATATCAGACAATGCCCGGCAGCATGTTCCGGGATTGGGGCAGCATTATTATGAAAGACCATTAAACTTGCCATGGTTGTTTAGTTTGTTAATTAATTACAGGATAGACATACACCAATTTACAAGAAAGCCCACAGGCTTTATAGAAGGCTTTGATATTTCAGCATTTTATGGGTCATTGTATGCAAGCCGACATTGCGGAAACGCTTAACTCTTCAATTAAAAGTATTGATGAATTGCTTGCATATTTATTAGACCCAAAGGGAAGAACATATACAATTGCTGAATTGGTAAGTACTTATAATTATCCTGATGTTGATTTGCAACAAATAGATTCTGAATGGTTAATGGAAAATTATTGAACCTTTTCAATGGCACAAACCTGGCACCGTAGGGGCACAATATTTTGTGCCCATGAAACATACAAATTAGATATTTTATTGCAGGGAATCGGGTTCAAAATATTGAACCCCTACAGTCCACAACAATCAATTTGCTATGTATAAAACCTATCCTTGTCCCAATTTGCCGGATTATTAATAATATATTCTGAAATATTTATATATGCCTGTTCATTACGGATGATATGCTCATAAAAATTGCGCTGCCACACTGTTTCAATGCCCATGTTATTTCTTGCCCATTTTGTAACGCCAATTTTAAAACCCCGTATAATAGAAGCTATAGAACCCGGAATAACTTTTTGAAATTGGTTGTAACGTAGGGGCTCAATATTTTGAGCCTCTGCAATACTTTGTGCCCTATTATGAATCAATTGGCCATTATCGGGTTCAAAATATTGAACCCCTACAAGGCCAGGGTTTTCTGTCAGTTCAAGTATGCCGTGTATATGGTTGGGCATTATAACATATTCGTGCAATTTAGCATTCTGAAAATGAGCAGGTATTTGCTGCCAGCAACCATCGGCAATACTTCCAATTTCAGTCAGGTGCATAATTTCATGTACCACCTCCCCAAACACGTATTCGCGGTTATGGCTGCATATTGTAATAAAATACAGACCATTGCGTGAATAATCATAACCTTTCAGGCGAATGGATTTTCGGTTTTTGTGATTAAACGGCATCCCAATAATGTTACCGTTTAATACAATTTCCATTAAAAAGGTAAACGACACGTACAAACCTGGCACTGTAGGGGTTCAATATTTTGAACCCCATAATTTGAATCCTTCAATATTTCATACGGCGCAAGACGTTAGGCACAAGATGTTGTGCCCCTACATTTTTTCCATAAACCAGCCCAGCACATTCACACCGTCAGAATAATGATACCCCTCCAGGTTATTTTCTGTCAGGTGAATTTTCCCCAATGTATAATCCACCTTCAGAGAATTTATATTTATTTCCTGCAGAGGCCAGGACTGGTGATGTACAGGGTAGCGATACAGCCCGCCGGCTATTTCCTCGTAATTGCTGTAGCGCTCCGTAAGCCAGGCGTCCATCACCGATTTATTTTCGATGATTTTGCCCGTGGTAAAATTGGCACTGGTTATATAATTTTCTTTATTGCTTTTCCAGTTATATTCTTTCTGCCCGCCGTTTTCCAGGTACTCCACATGGCCCTGTTCGTAGGGCAACTGCGCCAGCAGCTTGCTAAAGAGAGTGGGAACCAGCTTATCCGTTTCCATGTAAATAAAATGGATGCCGTTTTTCTTGCCATCGGTAACGTATGTCCGTACGTTAATTTCGGTAAAATCAGAAATAGCCTCAATAGCCGGTAAAAAATGCGGGTGCGAGCGTAACGACAGGAAGGCCACAATAGATATATATGCCTTGCCGTTTACCAGTTCCAGCTCCAGCCCGGCAGGAATATGTTTCAGCAATTCATCAGGGTTCACAGCCCAGTGAAGAAACAGTACCTTTTTCCACTCCTGGTAAAAAGCCCACGGCTTATCCGGCGGAGGGTAGGGACGGTGCGATGTTTCCTGTAAAATTAAGTCAGGGTCTTTATGCAGCATATACAAGGTAACAAAAACCTGTATAACATAGTTCTTACCCCGTTTTGCATTTTATCTTTGAAACCATGAAAGGCTTTATAACGGTTACTGTCGACAAGAATTCGGGCAAAAAGGGAATCATCAACATTTCAGCAATAGTATATGCCGAACCGTTTCCCAATGATGCGGGGGCCACAACTATTTACCTGGGCAGCAGCGGCAATGGCCAGCAGGGTTTCCAGGTAGTGGTGGATGAAACGCTGGACAATGTAATTGCGCTCATTAAACAGGCACAGTAAAAACAGAGCCTCTTTTCTTTAAAGAAAAGAGGCTCTGATATCTTAATAAAATCAGGTTACAGTTTAGCCGCAACTTCGTCCCAGTTTACTACATTCCAAAAAGCAGCAATGTAATCGGGGCGGCGGTTCTGATAATTCAGGTAGTACGCATGTTCCCAAACGTCCATACCCAGCAGGGGCGTTCCTTTTACTTCGGCAACGTCCATCAGGGGATTGTCCTGGTTAGGGGTGCTGGTAACTTCCAGCTTGCCGCCATCGGTTTTAATCAGCCATGCCCAGCCTGAACCAAAACGGGTAGCTCCGGCGGCAGCAAATTTTTCTTTAAAAGCGCTGAACGACCCAAATGCGGAGTTAATAGCATCGGCCAGCTTGCCGGTAGGCTCGCCGCCTTTGCCGGGGCCCATCACTTTCCAAAACAGTGAGTGGTTGTAGTGCCCGCCTCCGTTATTTCTTACGGCCATAGGATACTTACTGATGTTGCGGCAAATATCTTCAATGCTCATCTTTTCAGCGTCGGTGCCGCTAATAGCATTGTTCAGGTTGGTAACATAAGCCTGGTGGTGTTTGCTGTGGTGGATTTCCATGGTACGCGCGTCAATATGGGGTTCCAACGCATCGTAGGCATAATCCAGTTTCGGTAATTCAAAAGCCATTTTATCTTTAATTTTAAGGGTTAAAAAACAAAAAATCGGTCTTCAAAATTAACAAAGCAATGTTAAAATTGGTTTAAAGTTTATAAACACTGCATTTTGATTGTGCTTAAGAGTTAAATTGTTACCGCAGGGCAACCCCCTATACTTTACAGGCATAAAACAACGTTATAACATCAATTACCATAACCAAAAATCTTATATTGCGTATTACAGCATTGAAAAAACGGCTATTTATATAAAACTTCTAACCAATTTTTAAAAAACGCCGTTATCTTTACCCACTAATAACAACACCTATAAAGTATTCTGCCAAGCAGGTTCTGAGTTTACTTTTCGTGATCCGAAAGAAGTTACATACCATTCTTGCCATAATGTTTTGCCTTTTGGCCGGCAAAGCAGGTGCCCAGTTTTTCAGCCTGAAAAAATACAATGCCGAAAACGGAGCCGCCGAAGGCAGTATTATACAGGTGCAGCAAGACCGGCAGGGAGCTGTTTGGTGGGTAAGCGATGAATACTTTACCCGCTACAACGGGATTATTTTTGAAACCAAAGACTTTGAGAAGCTGGCGGCAGCCTATAAATATGTGCTGCCGTATGTGGATACGAAAGGAAATGCCTGGTTATGCCTGGCTGCCGACAATAAAACAGAGGTTTTTTTGCATAAAAACGGCTCATGGCAAAAAATCACCGTATTTGTAAACAGCAATGGCGATGCGCCGGTTTCTTTCTTCGCCACCTATTCCAATGATAATCCCTGGGTGTTTATTGCCACCAGGGGGCGCATACTTACCTGGTATAACAATAATTGGGAAGAGCTTAGTTTAGACGCCGGGGAAGAAATAATGATGGCCGATGCCATGGACGAAGTAGCCTACGCTGTTACCGGCACTTCGGTATATAGGACAGGCCCAGGAAAATCACCGCAAAAGCTGGGGTTGGCCGAAGCATCTGCAGGTATTATTGATGTTAATATTTACGGCAACCTGTGGCTGAATAAAATGGAGCCCGAATTATGGCTGCTTACGCCTACCATGATTGGGTATATAAAAAGCGGTACCCTTACTAAAGTAAAGATATTTGATAACAAGGAGTACAACTTTAAAAAGCTGCGGTATAACGGGGCTTCAAAGGTGTATTTGCTAACCGCCGGGAACGAAATGTGGCAATTTGATTTGCTGAATGGTGATTTGAGGCCGCTGGCGGGGCTGGGCATGAATACCCCTGAAACTATTAACCAGATATACACCGACCGTGAGAATAATCTTTGGCTGGCCACTGACGACGGGCTGATTAAAACGGCCATACAAAGCATAAGTTTTGTAAACAAGCAAAACGGTATAGGCGGCTTGCCAGTGCAGGCAGTTGCAGCTTTCGGAAATAAAATTTTTGCAGCCGGGCCAAAAGGCTTGAATGTAATAGAGGCCGGAAAGGTGAAAGAGTATCATCCGTTTGAAAATGCGGGTATGATAAACCCCCGGCAGCGGATATTGCAACTCTATTCAGACGAAAACGGCGTTGTATGGCTGCTGAGCAACACCCAGGGTTTATGGAAAACTACCGATTACCGCAACTGGGAACAGGAAGGGAAGGGAATAGAGATACTGACTTTTTACATTTCGCCTGATAAAAACCTGTACATCGGTAACCGGGCAGGTGTGTTTGAGCTGAAGGGAGATACTTTTAATTTACTGGCGCAAACGCCTGCTATTGCTATTCCGCAGCGGCTTTGCCAGCACAATAACACGCTGGTGATGCTGGCCAACGATGGCATTTACAGGTTTAAAGACGACCGGTGGCAAAAGCTTACCGAAGCCGGGGGCAAACCTTTTGAAAGCCCCGTGTATGCAATTCATAATGTATACGATAACCTGGCCATACTGGGCACCGGTGCAGGCATATACTACCTGAAGGAGTTTGACCTTATGCGCTATGAAAACGATACCGCACTGGGAAAACGGCCGTTTTACGCCCTGGCTGTAGACAAAAGGGGAGCGGTTTGGCTGGCATCGGACACGGGGGTGATAATGCTGGACAAAAAGGGCAAGCCTAAAATTTTTGGTTACAGGGGGTTTAATTTTAAAGATATATACGCCAACCCGCTGGTGGCATCGCAGGACGGGCATGTGTGGATAGCTATGAGTACCGGGCTGATGATGTATAACCCGGAGTACGAAAAACTGGCAACCAGCAAGCCCCTGGTTCAATTGGTAAAGGTAGAGTCGCGGGAGGAATCACTGGAGCAGGTAAACTCGTCAGCTATATTCAAGCTGGGGAGCGAGGACAACGATATCACTTTTTATTTTGATGCCAACAGTTTTGTAGACGAGCATAAAAACAAGCTGCTGTATAAACTGGAAGGCTACATGCGGGAGTGGGATGAGATGCAGCATATTACCAGCAACAGCATCAGTTTTAAAAACCTTCCCCCCGGCCAGTATGTGCTTAAAATGCAACTGGTAAATGCCAACGGGGTAGCGGGTGATATTATAAGCAGCCCGCCGGTAAATATTAATAAACCGTTTTATAACCAGTGGTGGTTTTATATTGCTGCAATTATTGCCTTTTTTGCAATTTCATTCGGTATTTTTTATTTATACGGGCAAAAGAAATTTGAAAAAGACCTTATTTCTGAAGTGGAGCGGCGCAGCCGTGAATTGCGCTCATCCGAAGACCGTTTCCGCACGCTTTGGGAAAACACCAGCGACGCATTGGTGCTGTATAACCTGCAGGGCGAAATTGTAATTTATAACCACACGTTTTTACAGATGCTGGGCCGCACGGATAATATTGCAGGCAAGCGCATCTATGAGCTTATTCGCTTCAGGGATACCGAAATTACACAGGGATATTTCAGGCAGCAGCTGGAACTGCAGCAGCTGAAATCGCATTTTGAAGTAGGTACGCTGGTAAACGGGCAGGAATCGGTATTGGAATTCTCTAACACCTACCTGCTACTCCCCAACGAGAAAACATGGGTGGTACTTTCGCTGATACGAAACGTAACCGAGCGGAAACTCACCGAAATAAACCTGATAAAAGCTAAAAATGAAGCCGAGCAGGCATCGCGGGTTAAGAGCGCGTTTCTGGCCACTATGAGCCACGAGATACGCACACCGCTGAACGCTATTATCGGGATGAGCTCAGTAATGAACAATACCCAGCTTTCTGAAGAACAGAGAAATTATGTGAGCGCTATAAAAACGGGCAGCGATACGTTATTATCACTGGTAAATAATATTCTCGATTTCTCAAAAATAGAGGCGGGGATGATGATGATTGAGAAAACCGAGGTAATTATTGAAGACTGTATTATTGAAACGCTGGAAATACTGGGCAGCCTGGCCAATGAAAAGGGTGTTTACCTGTACTACCGCATACACCCTGATACGCCGGTTAAAATTGTATCGGATAAAACACGCCTGCGCCAGGTACTGATAAACCTGGTGGGCAATGCCATTAAATTTACTGAAAAAGGATTTATTGAAATAGCCGTTAAACCTGATGACACGCTTAATACCCTCAAATTAAGCGTAACCGACTCCGGCATCGGTATTCCGAGAAGTAAAATTAACGACCTGTTTAAAGTATTTACACAGGTAGATGATTCCACTACACGCAAATACGGTGGTACCGGGCTTGGGCTGGCCATTACAGACAAACTGATAAACCTGCTGGGCGGCAGCATACGGGTAGCTTCAGAAGTTGGCAAAGGCTCGCAGTTTATTTTTTCAATAAAGGATTTTTCAAGCGGGCTGCACCCTATGCGTCGGAACGAAATTATAGCCAAGTCGCCGGAATTGAATATCGGGATAATCTCTCCAAAAAATGAAATTCTGAATATTTTCAGAATTTATAATGAAGAACGCGAAATCAAAACCCATACGGCCGCATCATTTGCTACTGCTGCCAGCCTGGTAAAAGAAGCCAGCGTACTATTTGTTGACG
>DASPJH010000540.1:0-2308 GCA_035628715.1 Bacteroidia bacterium | reverse complement strand
CTAAATACCCATTCAAAGCTGTACCTGGGCAGCATTGGATATTCGTACCAGCAGTTTTATAAAGACCAGTATATTTTCAGGTTTGGCGCCAATGAGGATATTCCCGAAGGTTCAAATATCCAGCTTACCTACGGTATAGCTTATAACGAAATTCGCGGCCGTATGCTTTATACCGGCATAGAAGCCTCAAAGGGAAAACATATTGAAGATTTTGGATATATCTCTGGCTATACGGCTTATGGAACCTTTTACAGTCCGCAAATGGCCAACAATTCAACCTTACAGGCCGGGCTGATGTATTTTACGGACTTACAGCCGAACCATATCTGGAATTTCAGGCAGTTTGTAAAACTTAAAATGGTATGTGGAATTAATAAACCATCTTATGAACGAATAGGCTTTAGCCGCGAAGAACTGTACGGACTGAGAAACGACAGCCTGAGCGGAAAGGCTAAAGTGATTATGAACCTGGAAACGGTGATGTATGCTCCATATAACATCATAGGGTTTAAGTTTGCCCCGGTAGTGTTGCTGGGTTTCGGGCTGATGCAGCGGGAGCATAATACTTCGGTGTGGAATAGCCCGGTATATCAATCGTATGCGATAGGTTTACTGATACGTAACGAAAACCTGCTTACCAGCAGTTTTGAAATTACTGCCGGGTTCTACCCGTCCGTTCCGGGAACAGATAACCAACGGTGGAAGCTTAACCCCTTGCTGGGTTTTACCCTGCGTGTGCGGGGCTTTGCAATAGGCCGGCCGGAACTTGTGGGTTTTGAGTAAAGTCACTCGGTTTCTTTAGGAAGCCCAACAGTGCGGAGAACTTCGTTGGCTTTGGCAAGTTTTTCAGGAAAAAGCACCATCCCTTTGTATTTATTCAGGGACTTATTGATTTTTACAACAGGGTACTTAGCTTGATCTTTCTTAACTTTCATTTTTTCAAATTTAAACGTTTTCTCTTGGCTAAAAAAGCCTCATAGTTTTTTCCTTTTCTAAAAATATTCCCATTTTCCTTCAATTAATCCGTATACATTAAATTCCGAAGAAAAATCTTTTATAAACCGACTTATCGCTATTCTATATAGGCGGCTTCCTGCTTCATTATTGCCGGCTGCATATATCCAACTGTCAGGAAAAAAATCAGTAAATACATATAATGTTGAGGCCACCGTTGCTAATACTTTTAACCAATCTTTATTATCAGTTTTCTGTTATCATCCATTTTTCCTGTTACAAGGTCTTTGTCACCAAAGGCAATATTGTAAAAGTCCTTAAGGTTCGTTTCAGAATATTCCACTATTTTGATAATAGACCCTTTAGGCCCCTCGCTTGCGAACTCAAATACCATAAATGATTCATCCGAATCAACTTCATATTTCTCCAGTTTCATTTCGGCATTAATACGTTAAACAGCTAAATGGTAAATGCCAACCAAAACCTTATTTTAGCTTCATAACATTACTCTATATATGATACTTTAAAACCCATAGTGGAGCACGGTGCTGGTATAAAGCTAAATACCGGAGTTGAATACAGATAGATGTTACATCCGGCTAATAACCTGGCAGCTTTACATCCATAACTTTACACCATTCATCAACAAGTAAAGGTTGCCATATTGGATCAACAAATGCTTTCATAAAACACTGTTGCAAATCGGGAGTAAGAAAAATTAGCATACCCTCGTTTCCACCTGAAATTAAGTATATCCGCTCGTTAATTCCGTTTAAAGCAAGCTGATCATTTATCATATTGGCAAACAAGGCAGGCGCTTCACCCCATCCTATGTCCTTTAAAATTTTTGAAAATTATATATTTCTTTCCATTTAAGGTGAGCCAATGATTTAAACCTTTTTCATTATCCCATTCTTCATAATGGTCAGTCACCTCAGTTCGTAAACCAATCTTATCGAATGTAGGCTTTAGGTCTTTCAGTAAATCAGTAAAGCCGCCGTCTTCATAAACACTTTCGCCGTCGCAGGTGTATAATCTAAATTCCAACGGATATCTTACGCTGTCATCCTCAATGGTAGATACCGTGCTTTCCGGGTGAAATTCTTCAATAATTTTATTTTTTAATTCCTCAATTCGTGTGGAGTCAGTGTATTTGAAATATCCTTTTTCTTCAATACACCTTACAAACTCTTCCGGGCTAAGTTCAGCCGTCTTTTTCTTGTTATTAGGCCCCTTTTTCTTTAAAAAATAGGCTCCCAGGCTAATTAGTATAACTATTATAGCAATAATTTTCATTCAGTTGTAAAAATTAACCGGCCTTTTTTTATGTGCGTTGAAGGTTACTCGGTCTCTT
>DASPJH010000539.1:0-5438 GCA_035628715.1 Bacteroidia bacterium | reverse complement strand
CCGACCTGGCGTTGAAGCCTGCCCGGTACAGCTCTTCCACCGCTTTGGGGTCGGCGCTGTCGCAAATAATCTCGTCGCGGTAGTTAATTTCCAGCCCTTTCAGCCGCTCGATAATATCAGCGTTGGTAAGCATGGTGCCATAAACAAGCTCGTTTACATATACGTTATCGCCCTGCCGTTTTACCTCCACCAGCGCGGTGGCCGAGTTGCTGTAACCAAAGTCGAGCCCGTAGGCCACGTGCCTGGCTTCTTCGGGCACTTCTTCCGGAACTTCGTATTCGGGAAAAACCAGTCCCTGCACCTTTCCGTATTCTCCCATCCCGAAGATTTTCCAGTATTCCGGGTCGCCTTCTTCAAGAAACCCTATCTCTTTTATTAAAGTCTCTTCCAAAAAATCATTGTCTTTGTAGCTGCTCACTATTACGTCCACATCTCCCATGCTCGATTTTCGGCGTTGCTCCAGTTCGGTATTTATCCAGTGATTAATGTTATCGGGGTTAAAATCAAGGTACAAGCGGCCCGACGTACGGAAAACAAGCTGCTGCCAGTCGTCAAAGGTGCATTGGTTGGCTTCGTTCAGCCACAGGTGCGTGCGTTTACGGCCACGCACCATCCCGGCATCATACATGGATACCAGCTCTATCATATTGGTGCCGTACCTAATGGTGCGTTCGGTTTTGTTATAAGAAACGTAGCCCATAAGGCCGAGATCGTTCAGTATTTCCAGCACATCCCGCATGGCGGTGTCCCGCACTGATGTGAAGGTTTTACGGGCAATGGACAGCACTTTGTTTTTACCTTCAAACAGCTCTTTTACAAACAGCTGCCCGATGGAATACGTTTTGGAGCTTCTTGTTCCGCCGCGGTTGATAATAATGCGCTTGTTACTGGCGGCGGTTTTTTCGTATACTGAGGTGACCTGCATGGTGCACATGCCCCGCGGCCCCTGAAATTGAATGGTTTTCATTTTTCTTTTGCAATTGATATTTAATGTTAGCTCTTGGTCTTTAGTCATTAGTAAGTGTATTGGGTATGACCGGCACAAACTGGCGATAGTCGTTTCAACCCACTCCCCACCCGGTCATTCTGTAGGAATCTTCTCCCGGCCTGGATAAATACTACCAGTTGCCCACGTTGGGAGGAGTTCCTTCCAGGATGACAATGTGGGCAGTAACTTTTAAATGCTGATGTCACCAGGGCATCAAGGGTTTTAGCCTGCTCACGCCCCCCGGCTAAAGTCGGGGGTTACTAAAAAGGATGGCAACTTACTGCCACGTTCCCAACCTCTTTCAGTAACCCCCGGGTTTCAGCCGGGGGATAAAGTGCACCTGCCAGCTAACGGCAACCCCGCGGTACGGTGTTACTTTGTTACGAGTGTTACGGTGTTACGGACAGAAAAGTGGACACTATGCCGGTGTTTTACTTTCCTTATATGTAATAGGAAAAGTGCTGTTTTGTGCAACAAAATTTTTTAGTTTATATGAAACTGTTAACTAAAGCTGCAAGAACTACGGATGCTATTAACAATCCGAAATGAATATATGAAAACATGAGCAAGCTTTTGATAGCTTTAACTTTTTCGTTTAAAAGGGTATCTGATTTACAGATTTTGCGCAGTTTGTCATTCCACATAACGTTGACACTACCTACTCTTTTTTCAGAAGCGAAATTTGGCCTGGAAGCATATTCGGGGTGGTTAGCTTCTATGTATTTCCATAAATTAAACGACTTTAGCCAGCCGGATAAAAAATAAACTATATAGGCAACACCATGAAGCATAAGAACAGATTCGGTAATACTGCTATTTAAATCTATAACCTTAAAAACAAGGTAAAGTAACAGTATAAGTAAGGTTATAATAGCTGACGTTTTTTTATGCCTGGGATTAAGATACATTAAATTATTTATTACCAGGAATCTATTTGCTTTAAAGCAACGGCATAAGATTTACTGTACTTGCTTTCGAATGACCAGACTTTAAAACTCCTGCTTTTCAAGTTTACGGAAGCAACATCCACTGAGTCGCCCGATGCGCCTTGGTCAAACCAATCGCTCATCAGAACGTGTTTTGATTTTGTGTCAAACACCAATAATTTCCGTATTCCCACCGGAGAGTCGTACCGGTCAAATAACCTTATATGGTCGGCTGTATGTTTAAGAGGAGAATAATACTGAGTGTAATCAGTATTTGAATCAGTGAAAATTATGTCATTTTTATAACTAAAGAGATGCATATAGCAATTGTATTTCTTTTCCGGCGCCGTTGCTGAAATTTCTATTATGCAGGAAGAGTCCGCCTGGTTTTCTACCGTTGACAGCGCACCCGGTATGTTACTGCCCTGGTTTTGATTATAGCTTATCATCCCTGGTTCGTGGAAGAAGTAGAGGGGCAGTAATAAAAATACTGTAACTGATATTTTCATAATTAATCCTTTAAATTATAAAACTTTATTAATCATATTAGGACAAAAACTGCTGCAAAATCAGCTGGTTATATTATAATCAATTTTGTTCAAATTTACACAGGGCTCAAAATATTGAGCCCCTACTCCTGCCAATACACCCTTTTCACCCGCTGTCCTATGCCGGTTAACACCTCGTAGGGGATAGTGTTGAGCTGCTTTGACAACTCAATAATATCGGCATTGGTTTCAAAAATAATAGCTTCATCGCCTTCGTGGCAGTTAATGTCAGTAACATCCAGCATTACCATATCCATACACACGTTGCCCACCACCGGGGCCCATTGGCCGTTTACTTTCAGGCGGCCTTTTCCATTACTCAGCTCGCGGCGGAAGCCATCGGCATAGCCAATAGCGGCCACAGCAATTTTGCGGGGACGATGCTCAATGGCCTTACGGGAGTACCCCACCGATTCATCGCTGCCCACTTCCCGCACCTGCGAAATAATGGTTTTGAGCCGGAAAGCCGGTTGCAATTTATCCTGGTACCCGCCCGATGCATCAATGCCGTACAAGCCTATGCCCAGCCGCACCATATCCATTTGAGCCTGCGGAAAACGGGTGATGCCGGATGAATTACAAATATGGAATAATGTATCTTTTAAATGAGGAGATAATTTTTCTTTTATTTTTTCAAACCGGCTGATCTGTTCCCGGGTAAATTCATCGTGCTGCGCCTCGTCACTGGCAGAGAGGTGGCTGAATACTGAAGCAACTTTAATTTCGGGATGTTTATTTATCACCGAAATTAACTGCTCAATATCCTTTTCTTCAAAGCCCAGCCGGTGCATGCCTGTATCAAACTCAAGGTGTATGGATGCTGCAGGCTCTGCACTTTCTTCAAATGCTTTTAAAAATTCGTCGAGCACATAAAAATTATATATTTCCGGTTCCAGGTAATATTCCAGCATTTCGGTAAACTGCCCACTGCCGGGATTCATCACCATAACAGGCAGGGTAATTCCCTTTTTCCGCAGCTCAATACCTTCGTCGGCGTATGCAACGGCTAAATAATCGGCCCCGTTGTATTGCAGCATATTGGCGGTTTCGTAACTGCCGCTGCCATACGAGTAAGCCTTTACCATAGCCATTATTTTGGTGCGTTTATTTAAAAAATTCCTGAAAAACCGCAGGTTGGCAGCCATAGCTGAAAGGTTAATTTCCAGCACGGTTTCATGGGTTTTTTCTTCCAGCCGCTGTACTATTTTTTCAAAATGGAAATGCCGTGCGCCCTTTACCAGTACGGTGCTATCCGCCAGTTTACTAAAATTAAAATGGGTTAAAAAATCCGTGCGGTTTCCATAAAATTCCGCGGTGCTTTCAAACAGGTGTTTATGGTTGAATATTTCGGCGCCAATTCCTGTAAATAAACCTGTATTTTTCTCTTTTATAAGTTGCGCCACCTGCTTGTATAGCTCTTCAGGACGCAGGCCGCTTTCAGAAATATCCGATAAAATAACCGCTGTGTTTTTATGCTGTTTCTGTGAATTTAAAAAATCCAGCGCAATATGCAGGGAGTTTAAATCCGAGCTGTAGGTATCATCAATAATATCCGAATTCCGCATGCCTTTTTTCAACTGCAGGCGCATTTCCACAGGCAGTAATTCGGCAAACCGCTGCTGGTAATTCTCCAGCGGCAAATCCATTGCCAGTAGTGTAACCGCACAGTTAATTGCATTTTCAATGGAAGCAGGGTCGGTAAACGGAATGGTGAATGAATAGTTATTGTTTTTGTATTTGATAGTTATATCGGCAGCGTGGGCTTTAGTGGAAGCTTTCGCCACTATTCCATCCTGTTCAGCAACGCTCCACCCGTATAATTCAATCTGTGGATTGAATTTTTTTAACCGGTTTACAGCCCTGTTTGCCCACCGGTTATCAATACTGTATACTATTTTTTTGCAGGCAACAAACAGGGAAGCCTTTTCTTCAGCCTTGATGTATTTATCGCTGAAGCCCTCGTTGTGTGCGTCGCCTGTATTGGTGAAAATTCCGATAGAAGGTAAAATAACATCCCTCAGCGACGACATTTCGCCGGGGGCTGATATACCTGCTTCAAATATCCCCAGGGTATGGCCTTTATCTATTTCCCATACACTCAGGGGCACGCCTATTTGTGAATTATAACTTTTCGGGCTTCTTACTATATTAAAATCATTCCGTAATAAATGGTATAACCATTCTTTAACAATGGTTTTACCGTTGCTGCCCGTAATGCCAACCAAAGGTATATCAAACTGCTGGCGATGCCATGCCGCAAGGCCTTGCAAAGCTATCAGCGTATCCGGAGTTTTGAAAAAATTGGCATCCTCAAACCTGTTAAATTCTTTTATATCCCTGCTGATAACAAAATTACGCACGCCGGCATTATAGGCCTGCTCAATATACATGTGGCCGTCTCGGGCAGCTGTAAGGGCAAAAAATAAGCCTGTGGCAGCTGAGTGTATTTTGCGGGTATCGGTAATTAAATGGGTAATTACAGCATTGGGATACGGCAGGATAGTTTCCGCTGTTAAAATTTCAGCTGTTTGTTTTGCAGTATATCGGGCCACAGTACAAACCTAACCAACTAATGACTAATTTTTACGGGTTTTAAAATTTTAACCGTACAAAATGTGAACCTATTGACCAATGTGGGGGCTCAAAATATTGAGCCCCTACCGCAGCATATTAATGTATTGCCGCCACGGGCCAATGGCATCCTGGTACTGGCGGGCCATTACGCGGGCAACTTGGTTAATATGGGTTAGGTCGTGCACCGTCCAGGTACTCAGCAGCTGCGAAAGCGTAACCGGTCCGAAGGACGGGTGTATGCCTGTACGGTTATAATCGTTTTCAGTAATGCCCTTCGCTTTCAGCGCATTCATACTGTGTTTGCGGGCGGCTTCAAACTCGTCCAGCAGCTGGTTCAGGGTTTTGCCTTCGCTTTCTTTAAACTGCGCAAAGCGGTCAAACGGCTTAAAAGTTTTTTCAGGG
>DASPJH010000538.1:0-12828 GCA_035628715.1 Bacteroidia bacterium | reverse complement strand
TCTTTGAGAATTTTACGTCCACTGTGATATATATTAAATGATAAACAGAATTGCCACCAAAAAAGGTCGGCAAAGATAGTATTTAATTGGTAAAAACTAAAAATGGGCAATAGCTCAGGGCTTTAAATGATACAGGCATGGTAAGCTACCATGCCTGTAAGGGATTAAAATTACAATTTACATTATTACAGGCTCACCTGTACCGGTTTACTGCGTTTTGCAAAAACCTTCTGGGCATCCAGGAAATGATTCAGGTAGGCCACCCCGCTGTGCTGGCTGGCAGCTTGCTCCAGCCAGTCTTCCAGTGTGTTGGCCAGGTAAGTTTGGTCAATTGGCAGGGTAAATGAAAAAGTACCGGCAGTTTGGTTGGTTTGGGTATAAAAGCCGTATTTCCACATATCGGCATACAAAGACATACGGACACCAAAAAAGAAATTGGAAAGCGTTACCGTTATACCGTCGTATGTATAACTTATCTGTGCAGCCTGGGGGCCGTTGGTAAACATATTTTCTACCGTGCTGATGTTGGCTGCAAATTGCGGGATGATATCGTTGGTATTGTAAAAACGGGCAGAGTTGGTGCCGGGAAACAGGTCGTCGTAATACTCGGCAAAGTCGGGGTTACCGGCTGTTGGGGCGGCATACGTATATACACCCATATTGCTGTATACCGTATTTTTACCATTGTAATTACTGCTGCTGTTATTGTTGATATACCATTGCAGCCAGGGGCCGAACACCGTGGCAAGGTTGCCTCCCAGGCTGTGGCCGGTAACGGTTATCCAGGCATTGTTGTTTGCGGCATTGGTAACCAGGAAATCGGCCAGGGTACCACCCGTAGTAGCGTCTGTCATGGTTTGCAGTTCGGTAAGGCCGTCATACGCTCCGCGTGAAATGATGGCTTTGTAGTTGTTGCCTGCCGAGGTAGGTACATACCAGTCCCAAGTGTTGTGCAGGTACACGTTCAAATCTTCCTCAAACCAGTTTACCAGCGCCGCCTCGCTGAAATCCAGCTCCGAGCCGCGGATGGCCACCGCGTAAGCGCTTCCGTCGGTTGCTATAAAAGCATAATTGGCGTTTGAGAAGTTACCGGCCCATACCACGTTCCAGTTTTTTGAAAGCGGATACTGGTTCAGTATCGACTGCGGATCAGCGTAGTAAGCTGCGTGTGATAAAATCATCGGGAGTGCGCCGCCGCTATTGGCGGGCTCTGAATAGTTTTTATTTTCCATAATGTTGATAGTTGGTAGGTGCAAATTGAAAAATAAAAATTAACCCGGCAAGTTAAATACTTAGTATAGGGGATGATTGTTTACAATGCGCTGATTTTAAGAGATTAAACTTATGCCCTAAATCCCTAAAGGGACTTTCCCCCAGCGGGCTACCTGGATATTTTTACAGACCTTTAACTAATGGTAGTTTGCCTGATAAGCCCCTTCGGGGGTTGGGGGTAGATTAATACTGCTGGTTACCAAACACCCTTCTTAAAATGGTGGTTACCCGGTGCACCGGGTCTTCACGGATAAGCTTTTCTTCCACGGCTATTTTCTTAAACAGGCCGTCCAGCGCTTTGCCGGTTACATAGCTACTCAGGCTGGTATTGGTGATTTTTGGAAACAGAGTGCCACCCAGCGAGGCGGTATTATACGTATTCACCAAATCGCCGTACAGTTTTTCAGCAGAGGTATTAAACACGAGCGGCTTGCTGAGTGATGTGTTTATTTTTGGCTGGAAGGCGCCGTGCAGCTCGGTAAACGTGGTGCGGCGCAGGTAATTGGTGGCCGATGTATCATTGCCTCTTAAAATACCAAAGGCATCCGTAATGCTCATTTTGGTGATGGCATTGCTGAAGATAGGGGCTGCTTCGTTGGCTGCATCCTCGGCGGCCCGGTTAATGGCGGTAATGGTTTTATCCACCAGCGCCTGCCCACCCGGAATTTTTGAAGCGTAGGTAATAATATTCTGTGCTTCGGGGGGTAGTAAAATTTTTATGGCTAAGTCTTTAAGGTAACCGTCGGTGGCATTCAGCCGTTTTACTGCTGTATCGGTACCCACTTCAAGGGCGGTTTTAAGGCCGCGTACCACTTCTTCGTTGGTAAGCGGCCCTCCACCCATATTGCCCAGCGCACCCTCAAGGGTATCGCAGGATGTGTAAATAGTAAATGTTAAAATAACGGCTAACGCTTTCAGTATTTTCATAGTAAAATAACAAGGCGCCAGTTATCGCCTTATTATTCACCAAACACTTTTTTAAGGATATCGTTTACACGGTGCGAAACATCCGTGCGTATTTTTCCTTCTTCAACGGCCACTTTATGGAACAAACCGGTAAGGGCCTTGGCGGTTACGTAGTCGCCCAGCGTGTTTTGTGTTATTTTAGGCCATAAAATGCCGTTAAGGGAAGCTGTATTGTACCCATCCACTAATTCGGTGTAGAGACTTGCGGCTGAAGCGTTAAATACAATAGGCTTGCCTAATGAGGCATTAATTTTAGGGGCAAATACCCCTTTTAATGAGTCGTAGGTATTGTCTTTCAGGTAACCGGTAGCGGCGCTGTCGTGCCCTTTCAGGATGTTCATCCCGTCGGCAATAGAAATATTGGTAATGGCATCAACAAAAATATTGGCAGCCTGTGGAGCAGCATCTTCTGCTGAGCGGTTGATGGCTTCAATGGTTTTATCAATAAGGGCCTGGCCGCCGGGTATTTTACTTACTTTATCAAATATAGGGGCCGCCTCGGGAGGTAGCAGGATTTTTACGGCCATATCTTTAAAATAACCATCGGTGGCTGAAAGCCGTTTTACCGAAGAATCGGTCCCTACGCTAAGGGCGCTTTTAAGGCCTTTTACAACTTCGTCATTACTTAAACCCTGGCTCAGGCCGTTGAGCACTTCTTCCGGGTTGCACGACTGGAACGGAATAGCAAACGCTATAAAGCTTAAGGCTATGGTTAATTTTTTCATATAATTTGTTTACAGACACGAAAATACAATTTTGGTGCCCTTTTTTGGTTTACCCTTTTTTTACCGGTGAAAAATCTTAAAAGAAATTCCACCTTTTTAATACAGACTGCCAACTGCTAAAAGGGTTTAAAGCAACCTGAATAAAATTTCTGCTATTCAGATAAAAAACACCCCTGCACAATAAACTTCGCAATGCAGAATGAATGTGCTGCCATAGTTTTGAATTGGTTTTAAGCACACTAACTAACCTGATGAAATTAAAAGTAATACTTCCTGCACTGATGATAGTGGCCCTTGCCGGCTGTAAACGCGAATTGCCCAACACGGAAGGGGAAGTTAACAACGATGTTACCAGTTCGCAGGATTTAAAAGTTCCTGCATCTTTTGATTATGCTACCGTAAAGGACATTACTGTTGACGTGAAACTGGTGGCTAAAAGCGGCGAAGCCCTGGCAGGCATACGGGTGGATATACTGGACAGGCCCAAAGACGGCGCCACCGAACCCCGCGTGCTGGCCACTGCCATTACCGATAAAACCGGCGCTTTTAATGTGCCCGCCAGCTTGGCCACTTACCTTACTACAGTATTTATTTATCCTTATGCCATGGGCGTTCCGGTAAACGTGGAAGTGCCCATCCAGGGAAATACAGTGAACTTTCATTACATCCAGGGGAAAGTACAGGGGATGGTAGTTTCTCTCCCTAATGAAGGTGTAAATAATAACAACGGGTTTACCCGCAGGGCCGGTGTAGTTGATAAATTCAACTTCAAGCTGGGAACCTACACCACCAACGGAACTCCTAATTACCTATACACACCTGAAGACACACTTAAAGCCTCTTTTCTTGCACGCATAACCAGCGCCTTGCCTGAATCAAAGCCCGTTCCCCAATACCATCCGCAGTACATCAGCGGTTACCTGCCTGCTGTTGAGGTGAACCAAACCTCGGATGTATGGGTAACTTTTATTCACGAAGGTGCTTCTTATAAAAACATACTGCTGTATTACAAATACCATAAAAACAACCCTCCCACATCGGCCAGCGCTATTGATTCGCTGTACGTGGTATATCCCAACGTTAGCTACAACGGCAGCGGTGGTGGTTTGGCCGCCGGTAACAAAGTACAGATAGGCCGTTTTGGTCCTGATACAGTGATTGCTTTTGCTATTGCAGCCAATGGTTTCAACAACTCCAACCAGGTTACTGCCGGTTTAAATATATGGTACAGCCACAGGGAATTTAACAACGAGGCGGCTTCGTATAAAGACCATGTAATTATGCTGAAGGACGACAGCACCAAACGTTTTATTATTGCCTTTGAAGATGTGAAACGTGATGCCGGGCAAAGCGACCAGGATTTTAACGATGTGGTATTCTATACTTCGGCCAACCCGGTAACCGGTATTGATAATCCTGATTTACCTCCCTTAGAAGATGTAAATGATTGCGATGGTGATGGTGTAGGCGATTTTTATGATGATTATCCCTGCGACCCAACCAAAGCTTATGACCGTTACTATCCTTCAGAAACTGAGTTTGGAACACTGGCTTATGAAGATTTGTGGCCTTCAACCGGCGACTATGATATGAATGACCTGGTAGTACGCTGGAGGTTCCATGCCGTGGTAAATGCTTCTAATAACGTACTGGAATTTAACTGCAAGGCCTATGTTGACGCCAAGGGCGCCTCGCTGCCAGGCGGTTTTGGTATAGAGTTTCCGTTTAACGCCAGCACTGTGAGCCAGGTAACCGGCTCACAAATCACCCAAAACAGGGTAACGCTTACCAGCAAAGGACTTGAAAACGGGCATACCAAAGCTGTAGTGATTTTGTTTGACGAAGCATCCGACCAGCTGACCCACCCCGGAGGTTCCTTCTTCAATACCCGCAACTTCAGCCCGATAGCCTACCCGGATACAATAAACATGAAAATGACCTTTACCGGCAACATGTCATTCACCAGCCTGGGCGCTTATCCGTTCAACCCCTTTATATTTACCAGCCAGCGTAATGTAGAGGTGCACCTGCCCAATAAAAATCATACTGCCCTGGCCAATACCGCGTTGTTTGGCACCAGCAGGGATAACACTATCCCCTCCAGCAACCGGTACTATAAAACTGCTAACAACCTGCCCTGGGCTATCCATATTCCCGTACAGTTTAACTATCCTTCAGAAAGGGCAGATATTGTTACCGCTCACCTGAAGTTTGCTGCCTGGGTGCAAAGCAACGGTGTACAGTCCAGCGACTGGTATGAGGATAAAACAAACTACCGTAACGCAGCAAACATATTCCACCGGTAAGAATTAAGAATTAATTTATAGTGATTTAGTCTTTTACAAGGCCCCGGCGCAAGCCGGGTTTTTTGTTTTCCATCTCTGATTGCATTCATAGAGTAGCCCTTTAATGCAAAGCTGACCGCTGGTAGTTATACCAGCCTGGCTCTGCCCTCTCTAATTGCAATTAGAGAGGGCCGACTTTGGGGAAGTCCGCCATTTCTATACCTGGGGTGAGTAAAAATTCTGTCAAATAATTCCCGCACCCAGCAGAACAGAGAAGATAAGCAGCATTACCGCAACAATATACTGAAGGGTAACAATGGTAACTTTTTTCAGCAATTTACTGCCAATGTAAGCACCCGCAAAGGCCGATAAGGTGGCTACGGTAACAAGGGTATAATCAAACCGGTCGCCGTTTTCAGCAATTTGTTTGGAATAAATAGTCAGCCTGGAAATATCAATCAGGCAGGCAATCACTACCCCGGTGGCAACAAAGGTTTCTTTGGTTAAACCCGCCCGAACAAGAAAAGCCGACCGCAAAGCGCCCTGGGTTCCTGCCAGTCCCCCAAAAAAGCCGCTCAGTAAACCGCCCACCGGCAATAATTTACGGCTGAACTGCAGCCCGGACAGCTTAGGAACTATATCAAACAGGGAAAAAAAGGCCAGCAACAGGGCAATGGTAAGCTTTACGGGCGTTACGGCAAGTGTTTTACCGGATAGCGTATACTGGAACAAAGGCTGCAAACCGGCCAGCAGGGTTAATACATAAGCGCCCAAAAAGGCGGCTAAAATTGCAGGGATACCAAACCGCAGCACTACAGCTTTGTCAGCATTTTTGCCCAGGAGGACAAGTTTAAAAATGTTATTCAGAAAATGGACGATGGCAGTGAGGGCAATAGCTAGTTCTATCGGAAAAAAAAGAGCAAATACGGGCGTGAGGATCGTCCCCAGCCCGAAACCGGAAAACAGGGTAAGGCCGGATGCAAACAGCGATATTATTGCTATTGTAAAGTACTCAGTCATTTATGGTTTCAAAGTTATCGCAAAGCAGATATGAAACCTGCTTTTATGGAATTTCTGGCCCCGGGAGGGTTTTAAACTCTCCCGGGGCCAGAAATTCCACAGGACAGGGTTTTACACCCTGTCCGAACTTACACCTGTACAGCTATACCGTCCGACCCTCCGGATATTTTAATTAATTTTGTACAAATGCCCAACCTCTTCCGTATCGTATTACTGCTATTACCCCTGTGGTTTTGCCTGCCTGCCGCAGCGCAAACGGCTACACAGCAGGCTGCCGACAGCACGGTTATCATCTATCATGATAACGGTAAGGTAAAAGAAAAGGGTGTGCTTAAAAACGGGCTGAAGGATGGCAGATGGCGTGAATACGATACAAACGGCGACCTGGTGAAAATGACCCGGTACAAAAACGGCGAGTTTCGCTGGGAACGTTTGTACAAAGAGGGGAAAATCATCCAGATAACCAACCGTAAGGGCAAAGTAAGGAAGATGAAAAATTGCGGGTGCTGAAAATGCCCGTATCACCAAAGACTAATGACTAACAGCTAAACACCCAAGCCCCGGCGGTCTGTCTAGTTCATTTTATACGGAACCACCAAATTAAACTCGGGAATTTCAGCAGTAAAAGTCATTCCGTCTGATTGGCGGATAAATTCATACGTGCCCAGCATTTTACCCACTTCGCTGTTCAGCTGGCAGCCCGATGAGTAGTTGTGCGCCTGCCCCGGTTCCAGTACAGGCTGCTGGCCTACCACACCCTCGCCCTCTACCTCGCGGTACTCGCCGTTACTGTCAAATATCTGCCAGTACCTGCGCAATAGCTGCACGGTAGCATCCCCGTGGTTTTTGATATGTATGTAATAAGCAAAATAATGCTCACCCCTGAATGGGTTGGAGAAATCAGGCTGGTACTCCGTACTAACCCTTACTTCTATTTCATGGGTTATTGCTATGGGCATAATGGGGCAATTTAGAGGTTTGATTGAAAAAACCTAGCACAAATAGATGAACACCATCTAACCTTATGTAAATGTAAATGAAAGAATCATGGATTTTGTTTTCCACAATGGGGATATCCCCTTAAAAACCCCGAAATTTGTACTTTCTATGCAGCTTCGCCGCCTACACCTTATCAATTTTAAGAACCACGAGGAACTGGTGTGGCAGTTTACGCATATCAATTGCATAACAGGCCCCAACGGGGCAGGCAAAACCAACGTGCTGGATGCCATCCACTATCTTTCGCTGTGCAAAAGCTACTTTAACAGCACCGATTTGCAGAACATCCGCCACGAGGAAGGCTTTTTTATGTGCGCCGGAAACTATGACGACAGCGGTGAGGCCATTGCCTTGCAACTGGGGGTGAAGCGAAACGTGCGCAAAACCATTAAAAAAAACGGGGCTGAATACGATAAGCTGGCGCAGCACATAGGTTTAATACCGCTGGTTATTATCACCCCGTTTGATATTCAGTTAGTATACGAAAGCGGGGAAGGGCGCCGCCGGTTTATGGATACCATCCTTTCGCAAACCGACGCATCGTACCTGGAAGCCCTGCAGCAGTATAACCGCCTGCTGGACCAGCGCAATCGTCAGCTGAAACAGTTTGCCGAGCGGAATAATTTTAACAGTACCCTGCTGGAAACCTATAACCAGCAGTTGGCCCCTTTGGCGCAGGCTGTTTATAAGAAAAGGAAAGACTTTTTCAGCAGTTTTATCCCGGTTTTCAGGGAAAAGTATGCCCTGATAAGCGATAGCGCCGAAACTGCCGGTATTGACTATGAAAGCCAGTTGCACCAGGCTGGTTTTTTAGCATTGATGGAAGAAAACCTGCGCCGGGATACGGCGCTGGAGCGTACCACAGCAGGCCCGCATAGGGATGACCTGGATTTTACCCTGGACGGCCGCCCGGTGAAGCGGTTTGCTTCGCAGGGTCAAACCAAATCGTTTGTTATTGCGCTGAAGCTGGCGCAGTACGAATACCTGAAAGAGAACACCGACAAGAAACCTTTATTGCTGCTGGATGATATTTTTGAAAAACTGGATGCCCTGCGTGCCGCCCAGCTGATGGAACTGGTGGCAGGGGAGGGGTTTGGCCAGTTGTTTATTACCGATACCCACCGGGAACGACTGAGAGGAGTGTTTGAAAACCTGGGACTGGAGCCATCGTACTTTCATTTAGGCGCTGAAGAGGCTGTAACCGCTAACCCGTAAACCGATGAACAACGAAAAGCCACTGAAAAAAGTGATTGAGAACATGCTGGAGATTTACCAGCTGAAAGGTAAGATTAATGAGGTGCGGATTGTGAACGCCTGGGCAACGGCTGTAGGCCCTATGGTAAACCGCCATACCGATAAGCTGTTTGTAAAAAACAAGCGGCTGTACGTATACCTTACTTCCTCCGTAATAAAAAACGAATTGGTTTTTGCCCGCACCGAAATTATCAAACGCCTGAACGAAGCTGTAGGAGAAAATGTGATTGAGGAGCTGGTAGTGAAATGAACTGGTTTTTTTTGCATAAAGCCTGGAGGCTAACACCTGAATAAGCCGAAGCGGAGGACGCTTCGGCGAACCCGTCATTCTCAGCTCGTTTGGGAACCTGAGTGTTGTCAATAGTTATTATATTTGGGTAATGAAAAAAATCTTCCTGCTTTTGTTGGTGGCATTGCTATCAAAAGTAACTTTTGCACAACAACTTAAAATTCTGGTTCCTCAGTTAATAAGGTGGAATATTAGTGATGCAGAACGAGTAAAGTTTGAGCGTGCTCAAAAGCTACAGGCAGATATATACGCGAACAAATTAAAAATCACTGAGCTAAATGATGAGGACCGGAAACTGGTTGAAAATTTGGACGAAACCATTGAGTCCTTCCTGGAAACTGTCGGCGGCGACTGCAGTTGGTACTGTGGTGGCGGAATTGATACAGGCTGGAGCACTTCGAATTTAGCTTCACAAAAGGATAACTCTTATAGTATTGAAAATATTCATGATTTTGATGCAGGAACAGCATGGATAGAAGGAATAAAAGGATATGGCATAGGCGAAAAAATAACGTTGTCATTTCCTAAAGCAAATCCACCCGTTACTACAGTGAAGGTGTATAACGGTTATATGAAAACCGAAAGAGCCTGGAAAGAGAATAGCAGGGTGCGTACACTGAAAATGTATATAAACAACAAACCGTATGCACTTTTGCATTTATATGATTCAATAGGTTGCCAGGAATTTATAACCGATACTTTTAAAGCCACTAAAACGGAGCCTTTGCTGCTGACCTTTGAAATTTATGATGTATATCCCGGCGATAAATACGATGAAACTGCCATTTCAGAGATTAATTTTGATGGAACGGGTGTGCATTGTTTTGCTGCCGGCACGCTGGTGAAGATGGCTGACGGGACTGAGAAGCCTATTGAAAATATTGTTGCGGGAGAAATGGTGAAGGGATTTGATTTTGCAGGGAATAAAATAATTACCACGAGGGTAACCGCCGTGCCCAGGGTAAAACATCATAATCTCATTAGGATAATTATAGAAAATGGAAGTATTACTGTTACTGACGATCATCCGTTTTATATTGAAGGTAAAGGCTGGTGCGCTTTTAACCCGGCCGGAAGCTATGCTTCAGTAATGGAGATTAAAAAACTAGCAACCGGTAATTTAATTAAAACAATAACGGGTTTTGCAGAAATTAAAGAAATCACTTCTGTTCCGGTATGTGAAATGACATATTCGCTGATTTTGGAAGACGGCAATAATTTTTTCGCGAATAGTTTACTGGTAAGCGCTTCAGAATAATAAAATACTACCTCAGCACCGTAATATTTCCATAAAACGTATACAGCTTATTATTCTGCCCCATTACTGAAATAATATACATGTAGCTCTCCTGCGGTACCGGCTGGCCATCGTATGTGCCATCCCATGGGGCATCGGCATTCTGGCTGTGAAAAACCAGCTGGCCCCAGCGGTTAAACATTTTTAAATCAAACCGGCGGATATTTTCCGTATAAATATTCAGGGTATTATTCAGCCAATCATTATTGGGAGTAAACGCATTGGGTATGTAAATCACCGGCGGATCGTACCGGCAGCCTTTTATCCAGGTTTCGGCTTTATCCTCTCCGCACTCATTTATAGCCCGCACCCACACTGCACCAGTGTCTTTAATGGCTGCGCTGTAAGTGTTTTCTCCATTACTCCAGATGTATTTGGTATACCCGGCCTGAATTTCCAGGGTAATAAAGTCCCGTTCACACAGGGCAGTATCCGGTAAAGAAATTTCGGGAGTGTATTTAAATGCCAGGTGCACCGTATCTGTCACCGGGCATAGGTTGGTATCAGTTGCCTGCGCCCGGTAAGGGCCGTCATTGCTCACGGTAATGGTATGGGTGGTTTCCCCGGTAGACCATAGCGGGTTAATAAACTCAGGGCTTATGCCCAGTGTTTTTGAGGTGGTATCGCATACAGTAGTATCCGCCCCTAAAGTGAATTTTATGTTGGGAAAACGTGAAAGAATAACAGTATCGACAGCAGTGCAATTATAACCATCTTTTATATGTATAAAATAAGGGCCTTCTGTGGTTGCTGTATAGATATTCAGGGTATCTGTGGTTGAGTTATTCCATGAATAAAAATAGGTCGGGTTGTATGTAGCCGTAGCCATTAATACCCTGTTAACCGGTTCCGAGAAACAATACGAGGTGTCGTTCCCAAGGTTAATTTTAATTTCAGGTGTTCGTATTATTTTTAAAGTATCGTAATAAAAACAGTTATTGGTATCAGTAAGTGAAACAAAATAATTACCTGAATCTGTAACGAAGATTTGGTGAGTGGTATCGCCGTTGTTCCATAAGTATTTAACGCCGGTAAGCAGGGCGGGAGTGGCCGTTAAATTTTTGTTCAATACTGCATCAAAACAAATGCTGGTGTCATTTCCCAGGTTAACTTTTATTTCTTCGTAACGTGTGATTTTAACACTGTCAGATGCCTGGCAGTTGTTGGTATCGGTTACTAACACAAAGTACAGGCCTGAATCGTCAGCAGTATAATTATCCAGTGTGTCTAAGGGATTATTGTTCCATACATACCTGTATCCGACTGCGGGTGTAGGATCAAAGGTTTTGTTCAGCACGGCATTATGGCAGATGCCGCTGTCGCTGCCCAGGTTAATAACCGGCAGGGCGTGCTGCACTATTTCAACGCTGTCTTCAATCGGGCAGTTGTTAGTATCTATTCCTGATAAAAAATAGGTACCGGGAGAAGTAATTATAAAATTATCTGCCGTGGAAACAATAGGTTTCTGCCAGTTATATTGGTTTAAGGGCTTTAAAGAGCGAAGCGTATCGGTAAACGGCCCACAACGGTTGGTTTTTATATGGCCCAGCATGGGGGTGGCATCGGGCAGATTGATGGTTATTTTTAATGGATTGGAGGGTACCCGGCAGCCTATGTTATTTACCACATCAAGAGTATAAACGCCGGTTTTCGTTACGGGGAAAAACAACGCACTATCGTCAGAAAACGATTGCCCGTTTTGTTTCCACAGCATAAACGGGTAGTGGTTGTTTTCCCGTTCTATAAATGCTGTATCACCGATACAATACCTGCGGGAAGAGTCGTAGGTGATTACGGGGGTGATGCCGTCGTAAAATTGCACTCTTGTTGTACGGGAAAATTTTGTACAGCCTGTTTGTTTATGCCCCACTACTACCCTATATGAGCCGGTATCCTTAGCCCAATATGAAGCCGAAACAGCTCCCGGAACAGGAATCCCGTTTTTTTCCCATTGGTACGTGTAGTCAGAATCATTGCCTATGGATAAAAAAGCACTGTCAAAAGTACATATTGTAATTTCAGGCGGCAGGCGGGGTTTGTTTATACCGCATACTATGTCAGGGTAAACGGCCTTTTGCACACACTCGGTACTGCTGAGAATTACCGGTCGGAAATAGATGGTGCCGAATGTAGAAGTGCTTCGTATGTACACAGCGTGTTCATACATAACTTCTGCTACTTTGTAAGTATTTCCGTTTCGTTTAACAAAATGAGAGACTTTTACAGCCATTGAGCCACCTTCACCAACCAACAGCGGTCTGAAGCGTAACTCACCGCAATTTTTATCAAGATGAAGGCCAGCGGGATAAGCACGGGAAGGATTGGGGAACCCTAAAAACCGAAACGGTTTATACCAGTCATAAGTTATATTATAACTTAACGGAATACCACCGGTTGTCATTATTGGCGTTATTTCAATTGACACAGAATCGTCTTCAGGATGCTCGATGGAGACACCGTAATCATAATAAAAGTCTTTTCCCGCTTCAATATAGTCCGGGAATTTATTTTCAAACAAGGGGCTATGGTTTATTCTAACATGACAAAAATCTACCATAGCGTTTATGTAAGGCACTATATGCGCGGCCCCGGTGGTTATTAAATTATGTCTTTCAGTAGTGCCTTTAATAGATTCTCCCTGCCAAAAAAAATGCAGCCTACAGGAATTTAATGGCAGATAGATAACCTTTTTATATTCATATATCCCAGAGGTGTATATGT
>DASPJH010000537.1:0-3840 GCA_035628715.1 Bacteroidia bacterium | reverse complement strand
AACCTCTTTGTGCTTGATACGCAGGTTGATAAGGCGGAAATACGGTGGGTAATTAAAGCGGTACCGTTCGCCCAGGTCTACCTGGTAAAAGGCCTCGTAATCGTTATCAATCACATGCTGTATGGTTGGATGCATGGGCCTGCGCGTTTGGATGATCACCAGCCCCGGCTTGTCCTTCCTGCCGGCGCGGCCTGCCACCTGGCTCATCAGGTAAAAGGCCCGCTCATTCGCCCTGAAATCAGGCTGGTGCAGCAGCTGGTCGGCATCCAGTATGCCAACTAAGGAAACCTCGTCAAAGTCCAGCCCTTTGGCCACCATCTGGGTACCGATAAGAACATCAATCTCTTTGTTCTCAAAGTCCCTGATAATGCGGTAGTAAGCGTTTTTGGTGGCAGTGTTTTCCAAATCAAAGCGCTCTGTCCGGGCAGAGGGCATGCGCAGCTGAAGTTCCTCCTCAATCCGCTCGGTGCCATAACCTGTCATTTCCAGGTGATGGCTTCCGCAGGCTTCACAGGAGGTATAGGGCGCATGGCGGTATCCGCAGAACTGGCATTTAAAAGCATGGTGAAACTTGTAATAAGTCAGGCTTATATCGCAGTTGATGCACTTGGGCACCCACCCGCAGGTTTTGCATACAGTAAGGGGCACAAAGCCCTTACGGTTCTGGAACAATATGGCTTGCTCCTTCACAGCAAGGGTATCTTCCAGCTTATCCAGCAGGTGCTGGGTAAAAGGGCCTTTCAGCAGGTTTTTTTTGCCCGCGTCGGCCATATCGGCTGTGACAATATGGGGAAGCCTTGCAGCCCCAAAGCGCTCAGTAAGCTTCACCAGGCCATACTTGCCCGATTTGGCGTTGTAGTATGTTTCTACCGAAGGGGTAGCGCTTCCCAGCAATACCTTGGCTTTCCACAGGTGGGCCAGGTATATGGCCGCATCTCTGCCGTGGTAGCGCGGCGAAGGGTCGAACTGCTTAAAGCTGTTCTCGTGCTCCTCGTCCACAATTACCAGCCCCAGGTTCTGGAAGGGGAGGAATACCGCCGAGCGGGGGCCCAGCACTATTTTGGCTTCCTGACGGGCTACCTTGTTCCATATTTCCACCCGTTCCTGGTCGTTAAACCGGGAATGCGACACAGTGACATCATTTCCAAAATGCGCCCGCAGACGGCTTACCAGCTGCACGGTAAGGGCAATTTCGGGCACTAAATACAGCACCTGCTTACCCTTTGAAAGCATCTCCTTAATCAGCTCCACATAAATGTGGGTTTTACCACTACCGGTAATGCCGTGCAGCAGCACCACGTCTTTTTCGGTAAAGTAAAAGTCAATGGCGTCGAAGGCCTCTGCCTGCAAGGGGTTAAGGGTATTCTCTTTCAGGTCGGCTGAGGGGGCAAACAGGCGGTCGATAATAATCGCTTCCTCCTTAAATACACCTTTGGTTATAAGTGATTTAAGGGCGGCAGTACGGTTGGTTTCACGCACCAGCTCATCCTTAAAAATATCTTCCTGCTCATGGCTCAGGTGAAAGTAATTCAGCAGCACTTCCAATTGCTTGGGAGCACGCTTCTCCAGTCCTTCAAATAATTCCTTCAGGAGCTGGTTATCGTTCTCATAATCGGGGTTAAGGCTGATTTTGGTGCGTGTTTTAGGCTTGTAGCGGTCTTTTACCTCTTCATTGATGATTACCAATCCTTTATCAAAAAGTGAGCGCACTACCGGGAAGGTGTTTTTCACATTAAGCACATCCGATACCTCGCCCAGCGAAATCTCCTTTTCTTTGGTATTTTTAACGGCAAACAGCAGGGCTTCTTCCTTAGGCGTCAGCTCTATATCTTCTATTGCTTTGGCATCCGGGTTATACTTAATTTTGGACTCGCTTTCCAGCTTCATAGCGGCTGGCAAAGCGGCATTCATAACATCTCCAACCGGCGCCATGTAATACTCGCTTATCCAGTCCCAAAACTCCAGGGATTTACTACTCGCAATGGGTTCATCATCCAGTATGTGCAGGATATACTTGGCCTCATAGCCCTGCGGCGGGGCAAGGGTAACCTCCCGTATTATCCCCGAGTAGATTTTGCGCTTGCCAAACTGCACTATTACCCGCTTGCCGGGTTCGGCCAGGCGGTTTAGCTCAAAAGGTATGCGGTAGGTATAGGTTTTAGGCAAGCGCAGGGGTAGAATAACCGCAGCAAACAGGGTTTCCCTGCCGGTTTCTTCGCCGGGTTGGTTAAATTCAAGTAATGCCATGCCTTGGGGCAAACTTACTAAAAGCGTGGTGTTAACGCGATAGTGTTTATAAGATTACAATAGCTTCTCATAACAGTTAAAGTGCAGATCTCTTCCGGGGAAATACACTTCCCCTGCTTTATAATAACCGCGATTTTCGTAAAACTTTAACGACCGTTGGTTACCGCTGTACGCATCCAGCCTTATGGAGGTATAGCCATTGTTGGCCGCAAATTCTTCGGCAAAGTCCATTAGTTTGCGGGCAATGCCCTGCTTTTGTGCGTGCGGGTGCACTGCCAGCCGGTGAATCACGAGGATTTTACGTTCATCGCGCCAGGGGAGGGGCAAGTATTCCGGGCTTTGTTCTTCGTTAAGACAGATGCTGCCCAGGCAGAAGCCGTTTTCTGTATAGGTATACAGGTGACCGCTCTCAATATCAGCGGTTATGGTTCCGGGTGTTGGGTAATTATCGTGCCACTGAAAGATGTTTTCATGGCGCAATGCTTCCCTGCATAAATTATATATACTGTATATGTCAGCTGCTTGTGATGGTTCAGCCAGGTTAATAAGCATACCTGCAAATAAGTGAGAAGATTTTTAACTACCTTAGCTGAAGATAAAAAAGAAAGCCCCAATCATCCCGACGGGGCTCTCCAACCTAACTATGAACAAATCAGAACTTTGATCAGTCCTGAATTCTTTTCGCCATCCTGTCCACTACGCTCACGTAGTCAGGGGCCTCTGCGTAAATACCGTTTAAGAAGGTGAGATAGCGCTCTTCCAGCTTAAAGGCATTGTCCTGCCAGAGTTTATAATCTTTAACAGCGTCTACCCAGCTTGAATAAACTGCGTAGGTGGGCTGGTTTAAATATTTTCTTAGTTCGGCCCTTGTACCGTAAATTATGGTGTCTTTACCTTGAAGGTAGATTCCAATTGCTGTTGTTGGCCTTTTGCCGGGATAACGCATTCCGAAGAGGTTATTTGCGTTCCGGCACAGATATGAGGTCAGGTGCAGCGATTCGAGTTTGGCCTGTGCTAATACATGCTTTTCACAAACTATGCCAGCTTTTTTGATTTCTACCAAAAGATTCTCTTCTGTTAAAGAAGGAAGGCTATCTACGGTTTCATTGCTCTGAGGCAATACTATCACTGATGATGCTTTGCTTTTGGGCCACAAACCGGGGGCTATGGCTACAGTAACAGCAATTACGGCTACCAGGGCAACCGATAAAAGCGTTTTACGGCTGGTGAGAAAATTCAGTAAAGCGAAGCTTTGGCACTGTTCATTCCTGCAGATAAACCATTTACCATCTTTGTTGTAAAGGTGCAGGCTGAAATTCCGGGTGTTTACGGCTTTCATTATTAAATAAAATTAGCTTTGTTAATAAGGTATCCGCAATTTATATGCCAACTATGTAAGTAGTTGTTTTGCAGTGAATTGTGAATAACTTTATACTTTGTGTAGATTACCTTTAACTATATGTAATTGAATAATTAAAGATAAATTACCACGTTTATTTGTTGTTATGTACCTGTGTATAAGTAAAAAGTAAACGGTTTAAACGGTTTTTTTAAGTGTTCAGCAATCAGAACGTTAGTGTGAAAACCGACCCC
>DASPJH010000536.1:0-2587 GCA_035628715.1 Bacteroidia bacterium | reverse complement strand
CCAGGGGTTTAAACTGAAAGCCGACCGCCGACAGCAACCCCGTAGAAAAGCCCGGCACACCGGTAAAAACTGCTTGTAAAACGCAAAAACCCCAGCCACACTTGACTGAGGTTTTGCATATCAGGGTTGTTGGATTTGTTTTGTGTGCCGCAAGCTATTGCCCCTTACCGCGCTCCATATTGGTAGCGCCGTCCATGGTGTGGTCAAGCTTCAGTTCGCCTTCCGGCTGTTCTTTAGCTTCGTTCCCCGCCATCTCCCCAACGGGCCCTTTAGCTGCTGTAATACCGCCGTCTACCTCAAACAAGGCGGCGGTAACGTAAGATGCTTCATCAGAAGCCAGGAAAAGATATACATTGGCAATTTCTTCCACTGTGCCCAGTCTGCCCATGGGCGTGGCCGAAAGGATTTGCTTTTCTATTTTTTTATCGATAGGTCCGGTTTCTTTGTGCATCCAGGCAGTATCAACGGGTCCGGGACAAACACAGTTGGCGCGCACTCCGTACTGGGCCTGCTCCACGGCTACACCTTTCATAAAAGCGTGCATCCAGCCTTTGGTCCCGCCGTAGGGAGCATTTTGGGCCAACCCTTTTTCGCCCGATTCAGAACCGGCAGAAACAATGCATCCCTTGGTTTTCTGTAACTCCGGTATCGCGTACTTGGTCATTAAATAGGCGGTGCGCACATTGTTGCGCATCATATAGTCAAACGCGTCGGTAGGGTACTCGTCTATTTCCGACATCACCGGGAAAACCCCGGCATTGTTAATCAATATGTCCAGCCTTCCCCATGTACGGCGGGCAAGGTCTACACAGGCACGGGCGTTTTCTTCCTGCGATATGTCGGCAGAAAATCCCCGGGCTGAGCCCCCGGCTTCCATAATGCTGCGCACCACATCGTCTACGGGGTCTTCTGGGAACCCGTTTACAATAACGTAAGCGCCTTCTTTTGCGAATTTTTTACAGATGGCTTCGCCAATACCGGTTGCTCCGCCGGTTACAATGGCTACTTTGCCTTTTAATCTTTCCATACAGGAGTTTTTAAAATAGTTTAGGTTAATGCTTGCAGTATGGCTAACCCTGTAAAAGCTGTGCCCCACGGCGTTAGTAGCTATAAGGTAATTGGTTATAGTAGCTGCATTTACTACCCATCGTGCATTTTGTTGCACACAACCGTGGAATTTTAACCCGGATAAAGGAAAGTTTAAAACCTGTGCCAGCATCAAAAAAATACTTATTTTCGCGGCTTAACATAAAAAGGAATAAACAAACAATGCCGTACCTCTTCACCTCCGAGTCCGTTTCCGAAGGACACCCTGATAAAGTTGCCGACCAAATTTCGGATGCCCTGATTGATAACTTCCTGGCGTTTGACCCCCAAAGTAAAGTGGCCTGCGAAACCCTGGTGACTACCGGGCAGGTGGTGCTGGCGGGTGAGGTGAAAACCAACACTTACCTGGATGTGCAAAAAATTGCCCGTGATGTGATTGCCCGTATAGGCTACACAAAAAGCGAGTATATGTTTGAAGCCCACTCATGCGGTGTGCTGTCAGCTATTCACGACCAAAGCGATGATATCAACCGCGGCGTTGACCGTAAAGCATCCGACGATTTTGAAACCCGTGCTAACGCACAGGGCGCCGGTGATCAGGGGATGATGTTTGGTTACGCATCTAAAGAAACCGATAACTACATGCCGCTGGCACTGGATCTTGCACACAAGCTGCTGATTGAGCTGGCTGCCATGCGCCGTGAGAATAAAGAGATTACCTACCTGCGCCCCGATGCCAAAAGCCAGGTGACTATTGAGTATAGCGACGATAACAAGCCCGTGCGTATTGATTCCATTGTAATCTCTACCCAGCACGATGAGTTTGGAACCGATGAGCAGATGGCTAAGAAGATTTACGACGACATGGTGAACATACTCATCCCACGTGTTAAATCGCAATTGAAACCAGAATTGCAGTCCCTGTTTACCGGTAACATCAATTACCACATTAACCCCACCGGTAAATTTGTAATTGGCGGCCCCCACGGCGACACCGGTTTGACCGGCCGTAAGATCATTGTTGATACCTACGGTGGTAAAGGTGCACACGGTGGTGGCGCTTTCAGCGGAAAAGACCCTTCAAAGGTTGACCGCTCGGCTGCTTATGCTACCCGCCACATCGCCAAAAACCTGGTAGCTGCCGGCTTGTGCGACGAGGTGTTGGTGCAGGTATCCTACGCTATTGGTGTTGCCAAGCCCTGTGGTTTGTACATTAACACTTATGGTACCGCTAAAGTGAATATGAACGACGGCGGGATTGCCCGCAAAGTGGAGCAAATCTTCGACCTTCGCCCGTATGCTATTGAGCAGCGCCTGAAACTGCGCACACCTATATACAGTGAAACTGCTGCATACGGACACATGGGCCGCGAGAACAAAACCGTTACCAAGGTGTTTGAACAACCCGGCGGCAGCAAAAAAGAAGTACAGGTAGAACTGTTTACCTGGGAAAAACTAGACTTTGTTGACAAAGTGAAAGCTGCTTTTGGGCTGTAATACAACGGATTCCAGCCTGAAGCTGGAATGACCGGAATAAGAA
>DASPJH010000535.1:0-5923 GCA_035628715.1 Bacteroidia bacterium | reverse complement strand
AGTGCTTCCTCACCTGCATTTTCTGTGCCCAACTGCTTAAAAGTAACCTTAGTTACCGGCCCCGGCTGGCCCGGTACCCCGAAATACTCATATACAAGCACGGTATCGCCCGATACCTCCATTTTTTCCAGTGGCATCAGCCTGAAATCCTCGTTGCGGCCGGTGAAAATGGAGGCTATCCAGCTTTTTTTCGGGGCCTCAACAGGCAGTTTAAAAAACTCAATGCTGAAACCCGGCTTTTGCAAGGCCAGCGATAACTGCATATTATTGGAATGCGTGGATTTATCAGGAATAATGAGATAGGCGAAAATGGCTGCTATAGCCACCAATATAATAAATACAGCGCCCGCCACGGCCAGCTTATTGCCTTTGAATTTTTTATAGAACCGCGTATTTAGCAGCATCTGCTGCAAAGTAAATGAAATTTTGGTAGTGGGGGCTAGAGAGGTAGGGAACTCTTATTGTGAATAAACAAAAGAATAACGAAGAGCTTGTTTCACAGTTGAGTTATGTCCTTTTCCTTTTATTTCTTTAAACATTATTCTATGGCTTAAAGTAAGCTTTGTAAACACGCTAATCCGCAAAGCTCTACAAGCGCTACGCACATAATTTAACCTTTCCTTTCCTCCCCAATAAATATAAAGCATACTGTTACTGGTATTGACTTTAGAGCTATCAAAAGATTTTTCATATTGCCTTTTATACCAAAGTGATGGACTTATAGCAATAGACGTGGTAAAAGTGGTATCACCATTCATGAAATTTTGGTACACCCATAGGCCAGCCAAGGAGTGTCCTATAATAATGCGCTGGTTTCCCCAGCCGTACTCATCCTTAATTTGTGGGATAATTATTGAGTCAAGTAGGACTCCGATTTTAGTATCATCATTCATGAAATCCCGTCGGCGTTTTTCTCTGTAATTTCCTAAATGTGCAATCCCAACCAATAATGTATTTGAATCAAAGGGATCATTAAAGAATTCACGTATTTGTTTACCTGACTTAAGATTGGCATCGAAATAAAAAACAATTCTGTCAAAGTCAGTCTTTTTAGTGTGTCGGTATGTGTCGATTTTGATGAGGAAAGAATCATTTATGGAATTTTCATAAACCGTAAAAGCTTCTTTATCAGTTATAAGCTTGTGATGTTGACAACTTAAGCTTATAAAGAAAAGAAGTGTATAAAACCCTGACTGGATTTTCATTCACCGAAAATACTCATTAATTTTTAACACGAGTACGTTTTTTCTAATCAGTTCGTGCCGTTCTGCAGAATATCCAAGCCCTTTGAAAATTGTAATACCAGTATACTAGTATTACCAGCCGAGTAATTCTCTTATTCCTTAAAATTCTGGTACAAAAAAGTAACTTCGCCACATGGCAAAAAGAAATTACTGGCTGGTTAAATCAGAGCCTTTTAAGTATAGCTGGGAACAGTTTGAAAAAGACGGTAAAACCTTTTGGGACGGCGTGCGCAACTTTGCTGCCCGCAACAATATGAAGGCCATGAAAAAAGGCGATGAGGTGTTTTTTTACCACAGCAACGAGGGGCTGGCCATTGTAGGAATTGCTAAAGTGGACAAAGAAGCCTACCAGGACCCATCAACCGACGATACCAACTGGGTAGCGGTGGACCTGGTGCCCTATAAAAAATTGAAAAACCCCGTAACACTGGCTACCATGAAAGCCATCCCTGAGCTGGCCGAAATGCAGCTGGTGCGCATTGGCCGCCTTTCAGTAAGCGCTGTGACGGAGGATGAGTACAATAAGATAATGGAGTTGAGCATGAAAAAATCGTAGACTTTTCGACGAAACTGCCAGTTGAAATATAACCGGGCATAAAATATGCTGACTTGCAAGTTTGTTACAAAACTATAAGTCAGCCTCTATGAAAAACTTCATTTATTTTCTTGCCAGCACTAACCGGTTAAAAATAGCCATTTGGTTATGTATCTCTATTATCGGCGGCTTTGTTCTGTTATCCGCCCGCATACAGGTTACCGGCCTGTTTTATTTCAGGTTTTTAATTTGGAATATGTTCCTGGCCTTTATACCCTATGCTGTAAGCACGCTATTGGCTTATTATTCGCAAACCCGGAAAAGTGTTTTGGTTATTGTGCCTGCAATGGCATTATGGATGTTGTTTTTTCCCAACGCGCCATACATTATTACCGATTTATTTCACCTGCGCCAACGCCCGCAAATACCATTGTGGTTTGACCTGCTGCTAATACTCACCTTTGCATGGAACGGCCTTATATTGGCCTACACCTCGCTGGCGGATATGCAGGAAATTGTAACCCGTCTGTTTAACCGGTTCGCCGGGTGGATATTTGTAATCGGCTCTTTGTGTTTATCGGGGTTTTGGTGTGTACCTGGGCCGTTACCTAAGGTGGGACAGCTGGAACATAGTAAACAGACCTGATAAGCTGATATACGATATTGCCGACCGGTTGCTGAACCCCTTTGACCACGGGCGTACCTGGTACTTTACGCTGGCCTTTGCCGCATTTTTAATTATAGGGTATCTTACTATTTATAACTTTGGAGGGTTGAGGGCCAGGAGAGCTTCAAACGACACTCCTTAAAAGTTATGAAGAAATTATTGCTCATTATTTTACTAATCAGCGGATTAACCGCATTTTCACAGGATTACCGCCACCTGGATACACTCAACTGTCCCGATAGTGTGCCCAATGTGCATGTAGTTCCGCTGTACAGCGACAGTTTAAGCAGCAGTTTTCTGATTTTTATTAAAAAGGAAGTGAAATTGCACAAACACGCCGAACACACTGAGCATGTGTATGTGCTGGATGGAGAAGCCACTATGGTAATGGGCGACAGTACCTTTACCGTTAGAAGAGGGGATATAATTTTTATACCGAAAGGCACACCTCACCGGGTCACTACCACTTCAAAAAAACCGCTGAAGGTAATTTCGCTGCAATCACCGCATTTTGACGGGAAGGACCGGATACTACTGGAATAATTTTACACCGGCTTTTAAGCATATTTCTCCTCTTGGCTGTCTTAGAAAAACATAATAATCCGGATTAAAGTAGTCAACGATAGTTAATGAAAGGCCGCCGTAGTATTTTTTTAGAAAATCAAGGCGCATTTCTATTCCGTATAATAAAAAATCTATCCCTTTTTTATACCTGTCACGTATCGGTTGGGGAGCCTCACCGTTAGGAGAAAATTTATATTGGGTACTGCTGATGTTGTAATTTCGGCAATAACCGCTAAAAATAAACAATTGAAAGGAGTGAAGGCGGGGGGTAATGTTATATCCAACTGTAAAAGGAATATCTATGTCAATATAACTTGGGGTGAGCTTATATGTCTGCATTGCAAATGATGGGTCGGCAATGTTAATATAATAACTGTCTCTGCCGTATCTCAGGGAAACGCCTGCTGATATTTTTAAACCAAATTTAAAGTAATGCTCAATACTACCGGCTAATGCTGTATTCCAGTACTTTTTTGGCACAGGCAGTCCGGTTAGGTTCATAAATTTTGAATAAGATATGCCGGCTGTAATTCCAGTATATTTTCCCTGGGTGTATGCCTTGCAGGGTAATAATAACACTATAAGTACAATTACTTTTTTCATAGTAAGATTTTAACTACTAAGTAACGATTTAATAGTTAAAATCTTGCTTATGAAAGTATAATAATTGCCGGGCTTAGTAAGTAAGCCGGTTCATGCTGTATTCTTTGGCGGCTTTAACAAAGCGGATAAACAGCGGGTGCGGGTTATCCACGGTGCTTTTTAATTCCGGGTGAAATTGTACGCCCACAAAATGCGGGTGGTCTTTCAGCTCAATAATTTCCACCAGCGCGTTTTCAGGGTTTACACCGCTGGCAATCATGCCGTTATTGGTAAAATCGTCCAGGTATTTATTGTTAAACTCGTACCGGTGGCGGTGGCGCTCCGTTATTTTGGTTTTACCGTAGGCAACCGCAGCAATAGAGCCTTTCTGCAGCTCGCAGGGATAAGAGCCCAAACGCATGGTACCGCCTTTTTGTACCACTTTCAGCTGCTCGTTCATCAGGGTGATAACCGGGTACTTGGTTTTAGGGTTCATTTCGGTAGAGTCAGCTCCGTGCAAGCCTGCCACGTTGCGGGCAAACTCAATAACGGCGCATTGCATACCCAGGCATATTCCAAAGAAGGGAATCTTGTTTTCGCGGGCAAACTTAATGGCCTCCACTTTACCGGGAATACCGCGCTCGCCAAAGCCGGGAGCTACCAGAATACCGTCCAGGTGACCCAATTTTTGTTTAATGGATTCCTCGTGCAGGGTTTCTGAGTGGATGTATTCCAGATTTACTTTGCATTCTTTTTCAGAGCCCGCATGTATAAAGGCTTCTGAAATGGATTTATAAGCATCGGGCAACTCCACGTATTTGCCTATCAGTCCTATTTTAACTTCGGTTTTGGGGTGCTTCAGCTTAAATAAAAAGTCTTTCCACTTGTCCAGTTCCGGCTCGTTCTTGGCAGGAAGCTTCAGCTTGGCAAGGGTTACCCTGTCCAGCTTCTCTTTCAGCATCATCAGGGGCACCTCGTAAATAGTTTCCACATCAATGCTTTCTATAACGGCATTGTGTTTCACATTACAAAAAAGTGCCAGCTTTTTACGAAGCTCAGGGCTCAGCGGGTGCTCGGTGCGGCACACCAGTATATCGGGCTGTATTCCATACTCCAGCAGCATTTTCACGCTGTGCTGGGTAGGCTTGGTTTTTAGTTCTTTGGAGGCGGCTAAATACGGTACCAGTGTAAGGTGAATTACCACGCAGTCTTCATCGGCCAGCTCCCAGTTCATCTGGCGAACGGTTTCAATAAAGGGCAGCGACTCAATATCACCAACAGTTCCGCCTATTTCGGTAATGATAATATCATACAGGCCGGTTTCTCCCAGTAGCTGGAAACGGCGTTTAATTTCATCGGTAATGTGTGGGATAACCTGTACGGTTTTGCCCAGGTAGTCGCCGTGGCGCTCTTTCTGGATAACAGTTTGGTATATTTTACCGGTAGTAACGTTGTTGGCCTGCGAGGTAGGAATGTTCAGGAAACGTTCGTAGTGACCAAGGTCAAGGTCGGTTTCGGCTCCGTCATCGGTTACATAGCACTCGCCGTGCTCGTAAGGGTTCATTGTACCCGGGTCAACATTTATATAGGGGTCAAACTTCTGAATGGTGACAGAATAACCGCGCGCCTGCAGCAACTTGGCCAGCGACGCCGATACAATTCCTTTACCTAAGGACGAAGTAACCCCGCCCGTTACAAAAACGTATTTAACTTTTTTCATGGCTTATAGTGGAGGAAGGTAGAGATTACCGCTACTGCATAGCATTTTTCATACCAACCGGACGGGATGCAAAGCTATTACATTTTAGCCGAAGGTTTAAACAAACTGCGGAAAGTGCTGTAAAAATTTTTCAGCATTCTTTAAATCTTCAGGCGTATCAATGGCTACACTCTGGAAATCAGTAATCCTTACGGAGATAGTGTACCCGTTCTCCAGCCAGCGGAGCTGTTCCAGCATTTCCAGGCTTTCCAGGGAAGAGAGGGGAAGCATTACTATTTCCTTCAATACGCTGCGGCGGTACCCGTATACGCCCAGGTGCAGGTGATGTACCTGGCGGGCCGCCCATTCTTCTTTTGGAACGCCGCGCAGGTGGGGAATAGGCTCACGGCTGAAATACAGGGCCCTGAAATGCGTATTGTATACCACCTTGGCCGTATTGGGGCTGTGCAGCAATTCGCTGTTGTCGGTTTGTTTGATAAGGGTAGCTATGTCGGTTTCCTGGTCATCAAAGCAGGAGGCCAGCTGGTCTACCTGTTCAGGCAAAATAAACGGCTCATCGCCCTGGATATTGAGAATGACGTCGAACTCATCATATAAGCGCTCAATTACCT
>DASPJH010000534.1:0-3441 GCA_035628715.1 Bacteroidia bacterium | reverse complement strand
GGAATGTGTCTTATTCTTCTCCGTTTGGATTAATGGACCAATTTTTCCAGAACAGCTTATCCCGTTTTTTTGATGACGGATTCGGCAACGGCTTCAGCCGCCAGCAGGTGCCTGTTAATATTGAAGAAACGGATAAATCTTATGAATTGGAGTTTGTAGCTCCCGGCCTTAAAAAAGAAGATTTTAAAATCAGCCTTGATGGTGATAACCTGACTGTTTCATTTGAGCACAGGCAGGAAGACCGCCAGGAAAAAAGAAATGGCAAATGGCTTCGCCATGAATTCTCCATGCAATCATTTCGTCGCAGTTTTCGGCTAGATGATTCTGTGAATCCAGAACAGATTACTGCCCGGTATGAGGATGGCGTGCTGCACCTGAGCCTTCCCAAAAAAGAAGGCCGCCAGCAGGTGAGCAAAACCATACAGGTACGCTAACAATTAAATGAGTGATGGTGTGTTTTTAACCCCGGTGGTGAAAACTGCCGGGGTTTTGTCTTTTTCTGATTTTAAACATTTCCTGCATCTCCCCTATTCACTACATTTGCTTTTTACCTGTATGAAAAAGCTAATCATTTCCTTCACATTTCTTATTGGATGTATGGCTGCCAAGGCGCAGCAGGACTTTATCTGCCATCCGCACGACGACCGGCTTACACCCCGGGAGCACCCGGTAGACATTATTAAAATGAAAGTAGAAGTTAGCTTTCAGCCTGAGCATAAGCGTGTAATAGGTAGAGTGGCACATACTTTCAGGCCTCTGCAAAAAAAGGTAGACAGTATATTTTTTGACGGGCCGGATATCATGATCAAAACAGCCGTACTGGATGGTAAGGATGTAAAATTTACGACCAGTAAAGACGGCATAACCGTGTGGCCCTCTTCTGCCCTGACCTGGGATAAGGAACATACCCTGGTATTTGAATACAACGCACAACCAAAGCGCGGCTTGTACTTTATAGGCTGGAACCAGCCGGAAGAAAAGCTGGATCAGAGAAACCCCTGGCACATACGCCGTCAAGTGTGGACGCAGGGGCAGGGTATTGACAACCGCCACTGGATACCTATGTATGATGATGCCAATGATAAATTCATCACCGAAACAGTGGTGACCTTTGATAAGAAATACAAAGTATTATCCAACGGTAAAAAGGTATCTGAAAAAGATATCGGCAACGGAACCAAAACCTGGCATTACGCCATGAGCAAACCCCACGCCGGCTACCTGCTGATGCTGGGCATTGGTGAATACGAAATTAAGCAAAGCAAAACCAGCCGCGGCACGCCTTTGTACTTTTACTACTACCCCGGCATGGAGAAATGGGTGGAACCTACCTACCGCTATACCGAAAAGATGTTCGACTTTCTGGAAGCGGAAACCGGGGTTCCTTATCCCTGGGAAAGCTATTCGCAGATTATGGTGCAGGACTTTTTGTACGGCGCTATGGAGAATACCACTGCTACCGTTTTCGGCGATTTTATGTTTGTGGACGACCGCGCATTTCTCGACAGGAATTATGTGGGTGTCAACTGCCACGAGCTTACTCACCAGTGGTTTGGCGATTACATTACCCACCGCAGCAATGCTGAAATATGGCTGCACGAAAGCTACGCCACCTATTACCCCAAGCTGATGCAGCTGAAAATGGATGGACTGGATGCTTACCAGTGGGCGCAAAAAAGCGAAATGGATCGTGCCCTGGATGCTGCCAAAAAAGATAGCTATCCCGTTCGCCATTCTAAAGGTGGAAGCGCAAGGCACTACCCTAAAGGCTCGATAGTAATAAGTATGCTGAAGGATGTTGTAGGCGACTCAGCATTTAACCGGGCACTAAACCATTACCTAACTACCCATGCTTACAAAAATGTAGAAACCAATGATTTGTACCAGTCGCTGCAGGATGTGCTGGGCATTGCTCCTTCATGGTTTTTTGAACAATGGCTGTACCGCGGAGGTGAACCCCACTACGATGTGAAATGGGAAGAGATTACCAGCGGGAAATCAGAGAGCGGTGCGGGTAAAACCATCCGGGTTACTGTTAAGCAAATACATAAAATCAGTGAAGGCACCGGGCTGTTTAAAATGCCTGTAGAGATACTGGTGTATTATGGCAACGGAATGTCGATCAGTAAAAAGGTAATGCTTTCTAATGAAACCGAAGTAATTGATATTGAGAACCATACTACCGCAAAAGTGATGTTTGTGGTATTTGATAAGGGCAACCGTATACTTAAAAACGTCACCTTTAACCGCACACACGAAGAACTTGAAGCTCAGGCGCAAATGGCTCCTGATATGATTGACCGCTACGAGGCCCTGCTGGCAATGAAATCAACTTCCATAGATAAAAAAAGAACGTTGTTGCAGCACCTGGTAGCTGGTAAGGATTTCTGGGGCATTCGCGCTGAGGCGACCACCCAACTGGTAAACGACAGCTTAAGTATTCCGATCTTAATCAAAGCTCTTGCCGATCCGAACGTAAACGTGCGTAAAGCTGCATTAACTATGCATAAAATTCCGGCTGAACTGAAGCTACATGTGGAAGCGCTATTGAAGGATTCATCTTACGTTATAATTGAAACGGCGCTGGAAAAACTCTGCCGTGATTTTCCTAAAGATGCGGTTAAATACCTGGATGCAACCGACGGTATACTGGGCATGAACAACGCTCTGCGTATTAAATGGCTGGAAATTGCCGGGGCACAACCTTCAACCGCCGAAAGCTACTGGGCAGGCCTGGCAATATTTGCAGGCCCCGGTTATGAATTCCGCACCCGTATCAATGCTTTTGATGCCCTTAAGCGCACCAATTTCTTTTCAGGAAAAGTATTTGCAAGCCTGCTGGAGGCAAGTGTTTCGCAAAACGGGCGGCTGGCAGGCCCCGCCTATTCAGCTCTGGAACACTTCGCTAAACAAAACCTGTACAGGGCACAGATAGTGGAGCTACTGTCAGGCACCATCACTCCTTCTCCCGCAGAAGCTAAAGTGCTTAAGCAACTGGGACTGTGATATAATTTATGATTATTTATTAAATCCCTTTCTTTTCTGCGTAAAGAAAGGGATTTTTATTGGGGACAACAGATTTCAAGCTCCACCTGCCGGATAGCCGAAACTGCCGGTTCAGTAATTAACTGCGGGGCAGCTCATTCCCTCACTGCTTTCACAACCGTGTTATTGTATTCCATAAAATAAACGCCCGAGGGCAAGTTTCCTGCATTTACGGTATTATTGATGACAGGATAAAAGCCCATGCTTTTACCCGTAACATCAGTAATTTTAATTTCTGCCGGAATATTTTCTCCCTGTAAGTGTACATGGCTGTTAAACGGGTTGGGGTAAATAGTAACAGAGGCTTCCGTCCATTCACCAATCCCGGTAGCTGTTGGGTTAAATACAAATATTTTGTTATTAAAATTAAAGGTGGAAAGATCCAAACCTGTCCCC
>DASPJH010000533.1:0-3708 GCA_035628715.1 Bacteroidia bacterium | reverse complement strand
GGATAGTTACCTCAGCAGTATCATAATTGCTGCAGGTAGTGTTATTGTCGGTAAGGCGCAGTATCACATCGTATGTCTGGCCCTGTGGAAGCTGTGAAATATTCAGCGACCAGTTGCCAAAACCTCCCTGCACAATTGCACTTTGTGCCTGTGGATCTTCAGAGCTCCAGGTGCGGCCAAAGTTAAAGCCGGTTCCCTGTGTAATAAGGTCGAAAAGGTTTACCTGCGGGTCGTAACCGCAATAGCTCATATCCTTGATTTTCACCACAGGAAGCGGGTTAATGGGTATAGAGGTGGTGGCACTGTTGGTACAGCCATTACCGTCGGTTACGGTATATTTTATAGTATGGCCCGGCGCTATATTAGCACCAGCTTCTTTAGGATTAAAGAAACTTCCGCTTATAATGTTGGGGTTAGTGGCGTGGCTCCAGGTTCCGTTGGTAATGGTAGGAGAAGATATTGCCTCAAACGTAAGGTTAAAAGGGTTATCGTTCACACAGCGCTTACCTACCGGTGAGAAAATTATCTGCGGAAGCTGAACCAGTGTTACCGTTAAGCTGTCCCAGTTGGTGCAAGTCAGGCCTTGCCATGTCTTTGTGGCTTTAATACGTACCTCACTGTTGCCCAGCACCGGGAAATTATATTTATCGGTAACAGAGCCAGGCGAAGCATAGTTATTCAGGCTGCTGTACCATATATAGCTGTCGGCGCCTGTGGCAGAAATTTTTGCCGTGTCTTTATTGCACACATTCAGGTTAGGGCCTATTTCAACCGGCACGGTGTTAACAAACAGCATCAATGTGTCAAAGTTGTTACAACCAATGGTATCGGTTACCTTAACCGTATACTGGTTGCTGTCTTTTACAACAATATCGCGGGTGGTTTGGCCATTGCTCCAAAGAAACTTCAGCTTCAGCCTGGTAGCCGTACTGTCACCAATAGCTTCCAGGGTTTGTATCTGATCAAAACAGATACGTACATCGGGACCAACGCTCACAGGGGGCAACGGTTTCCATGCCACTTTAATGGTGTCGCTGTTTTCGCACCCCTGCCCGTCTTTCACGCTGATCCAGAAAGCCGAGTCACTTCCGGGGTTTACGGTTACATTGTCAACATTACCGGCTACGTTCCAGTTGTAAACAAAGGGCGCGGTGCCAAACTTGGTCTGCGCCTGCAGGTCCATAGGGAAGCCTGCACATATAAAGGTATCTTCGGGCAGTATCACCTGCACAAAGGGGTCTATAATTACGGTATCCACAAAGGCATCGTCGCAGGTGGCTGTTTTCAGGAAAAGGTATAACCTGTTTACACCCGGCTGCATGCGTATCGTGTCTTTTTTCTTATTACTGAAAGCAATACTCTTGTTGTTACTATCCTTGACTACCCACTCGTAAAGAAGGCCCGGATAGTTTTTGGCCGGGGTAAAATCAACAGCCACCCTCCCGCAGTCAAGTTTAGAAATCTGCCGTGTGGCTTTCGGGCTTTCCCGCACTGTTATACTAAAGGCTTTGATAGACTGGCCAGACAGCGGGCAGGCATCGTCTTTTGCAGTAATGGTAAAGGTATAGGGCGTACTGCTCACATCGGCTTCGCCGGGCGTCCAGCACACAGTAGCTGTGGCCAGGCGTTTTATACCGTTCGTATTGGTAAAGGTAGCCCGCGGTATACCACGGTTCCAGCTAACTTTCACCGAATCGGTGCTGTCAGCGTCATCGGTGGTAACTTCAATACACACCTGCTTGCCGGCACAGGTTGTCTCGCTTTTACCGGCCATTTTAGGTACTTTATTATTAGGGCAGCTTATTACTATAATCTGCATATCCCGCCGTGTAATGCCCACTATTGTCATCACCCCGTTTATTTTACGCCACTCGGTAACTTCAAGTACCATTACAGTAACCTGGTTTTGAATGGTGGGACGGAAAGCAATATCACCGGTGGCGGAATCCATACGGAAACCGGCAGGGTGGTTTAAGCCTGAGTTGGGAAAACCCAGGAAAGTAAGGGGTTTTGCTGCACTCCACGGCGGGATATAACCAATAGGTGCACCCGGTCCGCTTAACGGTTCGGCAAGTTTGTATGATAATGAATCACCGGCATCAAATGTATCCAGCGCACCGTTGTTAAATGTAAAATCCTGGCCTACACAAACCAGTGCAGTAGGTTTTGAGGTAAATGAAGGGGAGTTGTTACAGGGGTTTATACACTTATTAATAGTGGCGTAGGTATAAAAGTTCCTGTCGGCAGCACCGGTACTTATATTACTGTTCCGGGCATTTTGCTGCCATGCAATGTTAACCTCGCAACAGTTATAACTGCTCAGGTCAACAATACCCGTAAATACGTACTCCTCAATTCCGTATTGAAAAGTACCGCCCTGGCAGGCACTCTTTATATTTACACAATGCTCTCCAATACCGGTAATATCAGTTACTTTGGTATTGGTAAGCGATTGGTAAGTGATGGTTCCGCCGCTGGCGCATTGTATTTCCAGCTGCCAGGGGCTTAATGGCGCCGCATTATTAGCGCAATTCCTGTAAACGTTAACGGTCACCTCGTACTTACCGTTGCCCAGGCATTTATAAGTAATATCGCTACCCATAATGTGGGTGGCGCCTACTTTACCCACCCAGAAAAGCAGGAATAAAGACATTGTAATAAATAGAAGTTTTTTCATATCCTAAATCATTTATTACAAGAGGCGGATAACAAGCCAGTTTGCTGCCCGGCATAGTCGGTTTTTATACGAAAGTTCCTTTGTTTCAGCATATACAGAAACCGGTTAGTAGCTAATTACTTGTTAACCAATGTTTTTTACATTGCATGCAAGCATTGTTAGCCGGTTTTTTTTAATACTTTTTTATGCAAACCGGATTAATTTTTAGTTTTTAAGGTCAGTTTCAGTTCACATTACCTTTTGTTAACAGCTAATTAAAAATTAAAAGGTGATATCATTAGTCTTACAAGGCTTAAGCCCCGCTTTCATACAGCCCTTCCGCAGGAAGCTCCTTCCCTGTCATTACGTAAGGATCTCCTTTCAACGTGGGTAAATTGTACCAGTCGTCCACGCCGGGAGGAGTTCCCTGCAGGATGATGACAACGGGGCTGTAAACTTCAAAAAAGGTTGATTATCGCCGGTTAAAAACTGTAACCAAAAACAGGAGTATGCGTTACATGCAATATTGCCCAGGCCAGAAGCAACATGCACCCTGCAAAAACAGATAAAATCAATGTATTATGATTTTTCCTGACGCTGTGATCAATGGCTGAAAAGAATTTTGTATTGGCTATAGCCGGGTCCACCCTCATTGATTGGTACATTGGGAAAAATAAAAAAACAAAATACCAGGTTTGCATACCGTATAGTATCCAGTAACATATCACTATTGGCATTAGTAAGGCTATAAACTTCCAGGTGTTTTTTGGTAACTTTCATTTTTTAATAATAGTCAGGTATAAATTTCAACAATGCCTAAAATAGTAATTCTTTTAATTATATCCAAATTACGGTTGGTGCAAATATCCACCACAGCTATACTGCTACAACTGGCGCAGTCATTCCCCACTTGTTGGGGAATCCAATTGGCAGCTAAACACAACAGATTCCCGCCTGAAGCGGGAATGACCGAGCGGGCCGCCAGCTTCAGCCCGTCGTGGCCGAGTGTTCGCACCGGCCACTCCATGCACGTGGCGGTTGGTGAGAACACC
>DASPJH010000532.1:0-8128 GCA_035628715.1 Bacteroidia bacterium | reverse complement strand
TTTCCAGTATTTCAATGTTGCGCTCTTCACCGTCTACATACCCGGTACTCTCCTGTTTGATGCTGTAATGCACCGGAAGAGTACCCACGCTGGTGGCGGTAATAAACTTGCGCACGACTTCAAAATACCGAAGGCCTAAATCGCTGTTGTATAACTCTTCGTTATTAACCTTCATCATGGCTTTCACCACCAGCGAATCAGCCGTATAATTCACCGTTTTGCCGTTTATTTCCAAACGGTCGCCCTGCACCATAAACCGGGGAATACCCAGGTTGGCGGTTAAGGGTTTGTAAGCCTTGATATAGCCGGTACCCAAACCGCTACGGCACTTGCCGTCCATAGCGGGCACGTAGGTAATCCACTGGGTTTGGTTATCGGGCAGGCGGGCCGTAAACCCTGCCTTTCCATCCCTGTTGGTAATCATATTGGGTATCCAGTACCCGTAATCCCTGAATACCTTGCGTACCTTCATGGCATTGGTATCGCCGGTCATTTGGCGCATGCGGTCGGTTTCTTTGCTGCGGTCAACTAATGATACGTTCGCCAACTGCTGGTTGGAGAAAATATCATCGTTTTCCTCATATTTGCCTTCCTCAGCAGCAGGAGTATTTAGTGAGCGTGACCTTGATTTCTTACGACCAACAGTTTCAACTGATGTAGCATTTATGCCATCAGCATAAGAGTATGAATGACGCATAGGAGCAGATGCATTAACGTCAATTTGTTTGTTATCCCCTGTGCTCCAGTTATAATTATCTGTTATTACAACTTCCGAAACTTCCACCGTAGTTTCCCTTAGTTGCACATTTATAATTACTTTCTGGCCATTGTTAACCTGGATATTTGTAATTAAGGTGGTTTGATAACCCAGGTATTTTGCTTCTATTTTATAATTTTCGGGATGAAGATTTGTTATCCGGTAATTACCATCAATATCTGTTACCACCACTATATTTGTCCCGGATATTACAACGGTTGCTCCTATAAGCGGTTCACCTGTAGCAGCATCCATTACTTTTCCCCGTATTTCCGCGCAATGGCTGCCCTTGCAATTAGCAATAACTGTATTCCTATATTCAGGTTGCCCCCCAGTACCACTCAGTTGTTCTGTTCTTTGATATTCCGGCATGTTATTATAATTATTTATATAAATTTCAGATGAATACCCTATAACTGCCACCTCTGCAATAGTATTAAGGAAAGGCCGCACACTTACATTTTCCACGAAAAACATATCCCATTGCGGAGTATATATTTTCATCGTATAAACGCCCACCGGCGCAGGAACCTGGTAAAACCCATATTGGTTGGTAAGTCCTGCTGCGACAAACCGGCCTTTGTCTTCCAGCACTATAAGCGCATTGTGTACGAAATTGCCATTAATAACCAGTTCACCTATTACTTTTTCGCCCAGTTTGGCCCGTTCGGTTTGCAGGTATACTTTCACCTTTACCGGCTGCTTGTAAAAGGGCACCGGTAAACCGCGAGTAAGCAGTTTTACCTTAGCCATGTAAGACCACAGGGTAAGGCTGTCAAATTCAGCAAAATCATTTTTGCCGGGTTTCCAGTAATGCCAGTGGTTAGAGTCCAGCTGCCAGTTTCGGATGATTTTAAAATTATTACTGTCGGTTATTAAAACTATATCATAATTACCAGCTTTAAGGGTAAACATGCTGGAGGTTTGAAACCGGTAGCCATGTGTGCGCACCACCTGCGATAATTCCAAACTATCATTATTAATAAACCAGATATGTTCCAGATCCACGGTATCCGGCAGAAAGTCCAGGCGCATGTATGTTCTGCCGTAATATTCGTAGTGGGGCAGACTATAGCTTCGGATAGAGGGGTGGTCGAGCGGATTTTTTAGCACTTTTACCTGCACTTTGTGCACCTTTTCAGGCTCCTTGGCGGGCGGGGGAATTTCTATGGCTGAATCGTAAAAATTAAAATGTTCCAGTTTGCTGCTTAAATGCAGGAAGCTTTGCACCGATTCGGTTACCAGGTTTACCCGCGACCCGTCATACGAATATAAATGCCCCGGGGTAAAGTAAAATTGTACAACCTTTTCGCCCATAATTAATTCAGCCATGCCGGGGTATAGGGGGGCCACCGGGAAATAATTACGGCCTGTGCTGGTTAAACGATCGCTATTCCTGTAAGTTATATAAGTGGTATTAAAATGATTTACCCGCACTAAATTTTTCCCCTGCCGGATAAAAACATTGGGTGTTTTTTGCCAGTCAAAGGCATTAATTTCAAGAAAGAAAATACTCTCCTCGTACTGGCGGCTTTCTTCTGCTGTTAACTGCTCTATATAAGTGCGCGAAATGGCATTATTATTATAAACGCTGTCAATATTTATTCCCAGCAGCGTCCTGGTGTCTTTACGGACCTCTACGTCTTTTACTTCTACCAGCGCATCGCCGCTGCGCACCTTTATAGTGTGCTTACCGGGAGTTACCCAGTAGGCATTAGGGGTATAGGTATTGTTTATATGATAGTACACCATGGTGTCGTCTACCCAAACGGCATAGTGGCCTTTTGCGGCCCAGTGCATGCTGTTTACATATAAAGAAAGCTGGGTTTTGCCTGGCAACAACGTGTCGTATAAATACCCCAGCGAATTTTTATTAAATAACAGTTGGTAATAGGGGTGCCGGTTAAATCCTAATTTATAAAATGCGGGCTCAAAAATATTGTCCTGTTCGCGGTTATAAATATTGCCGTTGCTTGCAAAAATGTTGGTTTTGCTCAGCCTGCCGCCATACAGTTTGCCGTAATAAGGCATTTGTGGTTCCGGAATATCGGGAAATTCCATATTCACGCTGTAAGCAGTTAGATTCACATTTTTGGCCGCCCGGTTTTTGTAGTCCACCACCTCAATTTCCACGGGTATTTCCTGGCCGGGATATACGGTTTCAGGCTGGTTTATTTTTACGGTTAGTTGCTTCTCCTTTACCCATGCCACGCTCTCATAAGTAAAAAAATTCCCGGCCCAGGTATAGCTGTATACTAAGTACACCGGCTTGTCGCCTTTGTTTTTAATATGGTAGGATAATTCCCTTCCCGCGCCCTGGTAAATTAATTTTTTGCCGTAATATACCTTCCAGCCCAGCTCAATTCCCAGCGGATTTTCTAAATCAATGTGCAGCGAGTCATACGTTTTCTCCATTAAAAACACCGGCTGTTTAGGAATAGAAGTAGGGTTGTTATACGATGCAACTGTATAATTATTTGAGTCGCCCAGGGTATAATACTGCGCCCCCGGCTCCCAGTCTTGGTAATAAGGCAGGGTAATTTGTTTTTTTGTCGTCACACCTGTAACATAGGCCACCCATAAAAACGCCGTTAAACCGTGCTGGTCTTTGCCCTGTACTAAATACCCCATGCGCAGGCCGTTGCTGTCGGGCTTCATATAATACCTGCGCGAGTTGGCCAACACCTGGAAGCTCGCCGTTTGCTCACCCGGCTGGTTATCGGCATTGGTAAATGTCATTCTGCCCGATACATTAATATCGGCGTTGGGCACCAGCCACCCGGGCAGCTCAACGGGAGTTAACCCATCGGGACTACAGGTGAGTGTGGTATCAAAATAATTGCGGAAAGCGCTATCGGGCAACTTTACCAGGGTGTCGTAAATACTGCCTACGCTTGAGAGCCACAACCGTAAATTCACCGTGGCATCGGGCAGGGGCAGGTTATTGGCATCCACCGCCTTTGCATAAAACAATATTTTATCGCCGCGGTAATATTCCGGCTGTTTATTTTCCCAGGTGTAGGTTACTTTTTTCAGTTCGTAGTCAGCTACTTTAAAGGTGGTTTGTTTGTATTCACGCCCCTTTTTATCACAAATGGCAATTATATACTGCTGGTCTATGGTAAAACTGTCGGGTATGGCCATTTCAAACGTGTAGGCCCCGCGGGTAAGCGGTTTCACCTTTTGCCATATCAGTTGTTTGGCGTCGCCATAAGCTTTATAAACTTTAATAAATAAATCCTTTTTAAGGGGCTTACCCTTCCGGTTCACCAAAAAGGTTTTCATTTTCAGGGTATCGTAATGGCGGAATTCCGGCTGGTTCACCACCATATAACCGGGATTAAGCTGCATAGGGGTTACTTTCCTGCGGAACAAGGCATTCCACCAGCGTTTGTAAAAGGGATAACGGTATGTGGTGTATCCACCGTAACTATAATCATATTCTGAGTTACCCCGGTTTTTCTTTTTTATTTTTTTATACGGAGAGGAAACCCATGAGTAAAAGAAATCGCCGTTGTGCTCAAATAAAAACCAGCGGTCTTTTTTCTGCTTAGGCACCGGGTAGCACATACACGACGAATCATAGCTGAAAACGGTATCCCTAGCTTTTCTGCCGCCGTTAATAAGCGTTAGTTTACCGTTTTTAGCAATGCTTTGCAGCGTATCTTTAAACACAAACCACCACTCACCATTGGTTTCCTGCACGTTCAGGTAAAACGGCTGGTGTATGTGCAGGCTGCTGTTTATAATAGTTTCCTGCCCCCAAACAGAGATATAATACCCCCTGCGGTATTTCTTCTGGTCAAAGCCGTAGCCGTTGTAGCCACTGTCTACCAGGTTGGTGAAAATCCAGTTGTTGTTGCTGATCCACGGACTGTCAATCATCCAGCGTACCTGTTCTTTGTTCAGCTTATAGTAATAAACATAGTCGGTACCATTGTTTTTTGGCAACTGGGCAAATGCCCCGGTTATTAATGTTGTAACGCAGATTAAGAGCAGACAAATACGGCGGATTTTCATACAAACAGGTTTGTTTACGGATAAACGTACTTATGCATCCCGAAGTTGCAGGGCACGGCTTATCAAATGTTATGGCGTGAAAATAGAAGAAAAGGATGATACTGTATTGCTTTTAGCAATGGGCGTGAAAACCATTGTTGTGGAATTATTGCGGGACGAAGGGTTTTAATTTATTTTTGTTTGAAACAGTTGCCGATAATAACTATTCCACCCCCCAACCCCCGCCAGCGGGGGACATTGCACGCCGTACGCTATAGTAAAGTCCGAAAAAATATTGTTAAGTGGTACCGTTATCAAACCGCAATAATCTGGCAACGTTCGATATCCCCCGCTGGCGGGGCAGCGGGTGGACCATAAACAGGACAACGGATTTTATACCCTGTGGTTATAAATTATTTATTCCCCAACTCCCTCACCGCCAGCCAGCTCATCAACCCCACCCCCAGCTCCAATGCAGATTCATCCACATCAAAAGTAGGGGTATGCACGCTGCTGGTAATGCCACGGGCTTTGTTGCCGGTGCCTAAGCGGTAAAAACAACTGGGCACTATTTGCGAGTAAAACGCAAAATCTTCCGATGCCATCCAGATATCCAAATCAATAATATTCTCCTTGCCTACAAACTCCTCGGCGTAGCTTTTGGCAGCGGCTGTAAGGGCTTCATCATTCTTAAGGAAAGGATACCCCTTATCAATCCTGAAATCACAGCTACCGCCCATGCTTTCGGCAATACCTGTGGCCATCTTTATCATGCGCTTGTGTGCTTCTGCCCGCCACTCTTCATTTAGTGCGCGGAAGGTGCCGTCTATTTTAACTTCGTTGGGTATTACATTGGTGGCGCCGTTGGCTATAACCTTACCAAAGCTAAGCACCGTAGGATTTAGCGGACTGGCAACCCGGCTCACTATCTGCTGCAGGGCGATGATAATATGGCTGGCTATTACCACCGGGTCAATATTAAACTGGGGCATGGCTCCGTGTCCTCCCTTGCCTTTTACGGTAATATACAGTTCATCGGCGCTGGCCATATACAACCCGCTGCGGAAACCGATTTTACCGGCTTCTATCTGCGGCATTACGTGCTGACCCAGCATCTTTTGCACTTTGGGGGCTTCCAGCACCCCTTCGTTTATTAATAAAGATGCTCCGCCGGGTATTTTTTCTTCTCCCGGCTGGAATACCAGTTTAATGGTGCCTTCCAGCTTGTCTTTTAGCTGATTCAGTATGCGGGCAGTACCGAGCAACGATGATGTATGCACATCGTGCCCGCACGCATGCATTACACCCGGATTTTGTGATTTATAGGGTACTTCGTTAGCCTCCGTAATGGGTAAAGCATCCATATCTCCGCGCAAGGCAATAGTTTTAGAGGTGGGGTTGTTGCACTCAATTATTGCTATCACCCCGGTATCAGCCTTACGTTCAAATTTGGTAATGCCGTATTCCTGCAGGCGGGTTTCCACAAACTTTGCCGTTTCATACTCCTGGTACGAAAGCTCCGGGTGGGCGTGCAAATGACGGCGGTTATTTATATTCTCGGCAGCGTACCTGGCAGCCAGCTCTTTAATTTCGGTTTTAAGGTGATCCATTAATAGCAAAGGTAGAAATACCGTTTTGTTTGACAAGCTAAGCGGCAAACATGTGTTTATCTTCAGTAGCAATTTATCATTAATTGTTCATAGAAACCCCTTGCAAGCAGGAAAACCCAATCCGCTTCCAGGTTGTTTAAATAGCATGAAAGAGTGGCGCATAGGATGTTCAGGATTTCATTACGATGCCTGGAAGGAGATATTTTACCCGAAAGGGCTACCCAAAAGCAAGTGGTTTGAGTATTATTTCGAGCGGTTTGATACGCTGGAGCTAAACGTTACCTTTTACCGGTTTCCGCAACTGAGCATGCTGAAAAACTGGTACGATAAAAGCCCTGATAACTTCACATTTGCTGTAAAGGCGCCTCGCACTATTACCCACTATCGCCGGTTTAACAACTGCGAGGGAATAATTAAAGATTTTTACGAAACGGTTGACAGCGGCTTGCAAAAAAAGGCCGCCTGCCTGCTGTTCCAAATGCCGCCTAATTATGATTACAGCGAAGAAAGGCTGGATTTAATTCTGTCGTTAATGGACAAAAACTTTGTAAACGTGCTGGAGTTCAGGCATGTTACCTGGTGGCGGCAGGACGTTTACGACCGGCTGACCAAAGAAGACATTGTTTTTTGCGGGATGAGCCACCCTACCCTGCCAGAAAATGTAATTCAAAACACCGGTTTTGTGTATTACCGTTTTCACGGTCGCCCCAAATTATACCACTCCAAATACAGCAAAAAAGATTTACAGGCCGTGGTGGACGAAATTAACGGGCGCAGGCAAACCAAACAGGCTTACATGTATTTTAATAATACCGATTTGGGTCACGCTATTGAAGATGCCTATTTAATAAAGGAACTGGCAGAAGGGAAGCAAGCTGTACAGAAGTAATTTTGTGTAAAATTTATTATTAAAAAGAATAACCATTATTTTAGATGGCTGAAAACCCATCTAAAATGCTTGTAAACCGCTTATTTGCTTTATTATTATTGGCCGTTTTTGTTGCTGCTTGGTCCTGCAAAAACAAATTACCCGAAAAGAAATATCCCAGCGAAAAGCTGGCTCCCAACGATCCGTTTAAGGAAACCATGGTGGAAAGCCGGTTTTATGAAATTAAGGGAAACGAAGATAATGTAGTTGAAGGTGCGGAAGGCACTACGCTGGTAATTCCTGAGGGCTCGCTGATGCATAAAGATGGCAGTATGCCCAAAGGAAAAATAAAAGTGGAACTGGCGGAGGCGTTGGATATGGCAGATATGGTACTGTCAAACCTTACCACCACGTCGGACGGTAAGCAACTACAGTCGGGCGGGATGATATACCTGAATGCAACGGCAGATGGGGAAGAATTGCGGATTAACCCAGAAAAACCTATTCGGATTGAAATTCCAACTGATAAAAAAGTGCCGGGGATGATGGTTTACCGAGGGATACGGGACAGCGCCGGTAATATGAACTGGGTAGACCCTTTACCTTTAATTAACTATTTGGTGCCGGTGGATTTAAGCCTGCTGGATTTTTTACCCGGAGGATTTTACGATACAGTGGTTACTAATATGCCTTACCGGGGGCATGTAACGGCCGACCGTAAGCTGGCCGACAGCCTGTATTACAGCCTCGCTGTTAACGATGGAACCCACCTTACATCTTCTCAATCGGGAACAGACATGAACGAGGCCCATTATAATCCGGATAAAAAAATTATAGATGGAAAATACACCGATGAATCGTATGATATTAAATTGAATGGCAGCGGATTAAACC
>DASPJH010000531.1:0-3896 GCA_035628715.1 Bacteroidia bacterium | reverse complement strand
CCTTATATCGGGTCCAGTTTATAAATACCTGGTAGGGGTCGTCTGCGGGTTTCTCGCCTGTAAGCAATATGCTGGTATGAACATCCGAGATGATCTCCCTGCCGCAAAGGTCGTACGCTTTTATACGGTATTCAAATGCCGTTTTATCGGTGTTCAGGTTCTTGTCTATATAAATCAGGTTATCCTTGTTCACTGTTCCCACATCGCGCCAGCTATCGGTTACACCTGCAATACGGCGCTGGACGGTGTACTTAGAGTTAAAACGGGGCGCGTCTACAATTTCCCAGCGGATTTCCATATGGTCGTCTTTGGGGAAGCCTACAGAAACTACACGCATTTTCAATACCGGCCTGTCTGCAAACACTTGTAATTTTACGGTATCCCCCGGGCAGCCTTTGTCAGAAACTTCCAGCACTTTCAGGGTGTTTTCCATCTGGTTCGACCAGTCCACGTTAATACCTGGAGTGCTGTCTCCACTGTTAATGATACCGCCGTCAATAAACCAGTTGTAAACCGATGCGGGAAAACCGGTAGTGGTATACGAATGGTTAGCAACAAATGGGTGGCAAACAATGCTGTCGCCAACAATAGGACCGGTTACCGGTTTTTTATTCACTAATACCGCCGAATCTACAGTAAAGCTGGCACAGCTGTCTTTGGTCATTTCCTGCACGGAAATAGTAAACAGCCCGTCTTTTGTCCAGTCTATCGAAATAGTGTTGGTTCCCTGTCCATTAATTTTTGATGTATCCCCGTTAATACTCCAGGTATAGGTTGAACCGGGAAAGCCGTTCAGCGTATAGTTGTATACCCCGGTACCCTGGCAAAGCTCAAAGGTCCCTTTAATTTCATCCTCTGTTGGAAGGGGATTAATTATAACATTCAGTCTTACTGGTTTACCAAGACAGGGAATGTTGTTTACAGAATCGTAACTGGTTTCATAGACTTCCACATACCCGTTACCGGTTATTCCCCAGTCTACAACAATCCAGTTGGTACCAATATCCTGCATTACAGTTCCGCCGTTTACGGTCCAATAGTATTTAGACCCTACAGTATAGATAACCTCGTACTTATAACCGGTAGTAAATTCACATACCGAAGAATCACCTACTGGTTTAATGCCTACCAGGTTATGATTTTTGATAACGGTGTATGATACGGTATCCCCTTTGCAACCCCACTTGGTGGTTTCCAGCACTTTAACTTTTCCGATACCTGCGTTGCCCCAATCAACAATAATTTTGGGAGTGCCGTTGCCGCTGCGCAGCGTTCCGCCTTCTACTTTCCATTGGTAGTTGGCTCCCGGAAGGCCGTTTACGTAATATTCCACCCCGCGGAGGTTGGGACATACCGAAGGACTGCCAAATAACGTATCCAGAAGAGAACGGGTTTTCTCTACATAAAAGAAGTTAGTATCACCCGGGCAGCCGGCAATGTTAGTTTCAATCATCATTATAACGCCGGTGCCTATGCCGCCCCAATTTACAATTGCCTGAAAAGGTTTTGGGTTGGAAATAATGGTTCCTCCTTTTATAAGCCAGCGGTATGTATTAGACCCTTCAGGATTTACCTGGTACAATACCAAACTGCTGAATTCGCAAACCGTATCGCGGCCAAATATGCTTCTTCGAGCAGGCCGCTCGGCAATAATCACATCCAAATCAGCAGGAAGGCCTACACAGCCTGTACTGCTGGTTTCTACCACTCTTACACGTCCGTTACCCGGGGTAGTCCATTTAACCGTTACGGTATTTAACGAGTCAGGCCCTATTACATCACCACCCGTAATTGTCCATTTGAATTTGGAATTGTTGGGGCTGGGAACTGAATACACCGAAGTGGCGTCGCCCTGACAAACTTTTACCGGGCCGGTTATATTTCTCTGGCCGATAAACGGATCCACCTGCACGGTAAAGGTAACGCTTCTGCTTTTGGGAGGGCAGCCGTCATCAATAGCTTCTATTACAAAATTATAAGGGAAGCTTTTTGCCTGCTCGCACGAAGGTGTCCAGCAAAACTGTGAAGTAACGGTTTGTTTGGAAGTTTTTTGGTTGAACGTAGCCACCGGCCCGGTCCAGCCGGTTCCGCCGGTAAAAATATCGCCCTTGCCTTTTATGGTAATGGCCTGTGGAACGTTCCCTTTATTAAGATCATTATCAACAGCACTGATATCAAAACAAATGCTCTCCCCGGCAGTAATACGCCTAAAAAAGCCGCCCGGAGAACCTATAGTAGGAGACTTGTTCGGCAGGCACTGGATTACAATCATTTGCACGTCCAGGCGAATAGTACTTAACACCTGGCCGTTTCTCCATTCGGTAACTTCTATAGCCAGTGCATAGCGGCCTTCGCCTCTTGGCACCATCGTGGTAAGGCCGTTAAAAGGATCAATAGCAGCTAAACCAGTTGGCCCGAAAGGCAAAGCCTGGTTAAACCCGTTACGGTAATTTACACCGGGAAATGGAAGAGCTAAACTGGATGGAGGATCAGGTATCGGTGATGTGCTTGTAGCGCCTGCCCAGGGATGAACCAGTTTATATGATAACGAATCGCCGTCAGGGTCGCTGGCGCCGTTCAGGTAAGTGGTAGTATCGTTAACGCAGATATAAGGTGCAGGAACACCGGTGAAAAAAGGCGAGCTGTTCCGAATGTTGGAAGGCGGGATAAAGGCGTAATAGGTTTGGCCCATATCATCTACTATATTTTGCTGGGTATTGCGGCAGCAACGCTGAAACATGAGGTGGTACCCAAAATTTGAATACGCCAGCTCAATTAACCTGCTGTAAGTAGCCTCACGAAGGCAAACAACAGGTGCATTTGGACAATCAGCCCCACGCGGAGGGTCTACAGAAACTTCTTTAAGGAGAGTGAATCTAAAATCGGCGGCTTTTGAACGGCCGTCGGTATTGTGGTACGCGCCTACCAGTATTTCAGGGTCAAATTGCACTTGCGATGCGGCGCAGTCCCTATACACTTTAAGTGTAACACGGTACTGAAAGTTGCCGTTTCCAAGCCGGCCTATATACTCATAGCTCATGCTGCCGCCCACCAGGTGTGTTGCTTTAGCGTGAAAAGCAATTCCAAGCATTGCAAACAAAACAGCTATGTATTTCAGAACCAGTTTCATTAAGGCGTTACTACAATTTTACAATATTTATTCCAAAACAGGATGCCTCAAGTATATAGAACTTGTTTCCCTATAAAATGTTGCAGCTATCCGTCGAATATTATACATTCCAATGAATTAATACCCCCAACAGCAACCAGATAAAAATTTTCATTACACAAAAAAGCGCGATATAGTAACGGACAGGAAGGAATAAAATTGCTGCTTACCGGATAATGGTAATAGAGCCTTTATCGTGTTTCATTACATTGTCGCCACCCATGTAGTCCACATGGTAAATATAAACGCCTTCAGGCACAGGAACCCCTTTAAATCTGCCATCCCAGGTGCCGTTTACATCGGTGGACGTATACATGCGTTCACCCCAGCGGTTGTAGATAGTAATATTAAAGTGTTTTATACTGCCGGATACCATGTTGAATACCCTGTTAAGGCCGTCGTCATTAGGTGTAAAGGCATTAGGTATCCATAAAACAGCGCTGTAAACAACTTCAATTTCATTAGACCACGACGTATCGTTACCGCCATTGGGCAATGCCGCTATACGGTAGCGCTGCACATAGTTCTTCATCCCATCATCATAATTGTAAAGAGTATCCAGGCCCGTATTGCGTGAAAACAGGAGTATACGGTCAGCGTCGTTTTTTCTGTACACTTCATAACTATTTACGCCGTCCGGCCAGCCAAAATAATTGGTCCAGGTCAGGTCAAGCGCATGGCTCTCGGGTTTCTGGCCGCCCAGCCATACATTTTTATGTACGGGCGA
>DASPJH010000530.1:0-3837 GCA_035628715.1 Bacteroidia bacterium | reverse complement strand
AATTATCTGCCCTGCTGATATACCGAAACCTTCTTCGGCCATACGTTCAATCATTTCTGCCTGGCCAGGCTGCTGCATACCTTGCATTTGCGATGCATCCACCGGCATGGACGAGCCGAAAATGAGCGTGATAATAAACACCAAACCTCCGCCCAGTATGGCCCAGATAAGGAATTGCGTGAGCCCCACCATAGCAATACCGAATATTTTGCCCAGCATGAGGTTGTAGGGCCTTACGGTAGAAATAATTACTTCCACAATACGGTTGGTTTTTTCTTCCATTACCCCACGCATTACCTGCACCCCGTAAATAAATATGAAAATATACATCAGAAAGGTGAGGGCAAAACCAATTCCTGTAAGTATGCCGGTTTCCGATTTTTCCGCTTCGCCCCCGTTATTTACCAGCACATTCATATCCAGCTTTACATTCATGCTGTCAATTTTCTCTTTACTGAGACCTGCCCTAACCATTTTTCGCTGGCGCAGCTCTTTTTCCACGCTGCTCTCCACTTCATCCTGCACGGTAAGACTGCTTTGCTCGCGGGTAATAAACTGTGCGCCTACCGGCCTTTCAATGGTAAGAGAGGGGGGTAAGTACAAAATACCGTAGTAGTCTGATGAATCAAGCTGTTTCCGGGCGCTGTCAATTTTTACGTCTGAATAGGTAAACAATAATCGGTCGGTGTTTTTTAATTCTCCTTTTACCAGGCCGCTTTCGTCTATTACTTGTATCAGGCGCTCGGTATCGTTCATCCGCTCGTTCATCATCACCCAAAAAATACCGCCGTAAAACAGGGCTATCAGCAATGGCCCTACTAACGTCATTATGATAAATGATTTCTTTTTTACCCGGCTTAAATATTCGCGTTGGGTAACCAGCCAAATTTGTTTCATACAGTAGCCTCCTGTGGTGTTTTAACCAGTGAAATAAAAATATCATTAATACTGGGCAGCAGCTCTTTAAATGCATGTACCGTAGTAACGCTTACCAGTTGCCTAAGCAGTTCATTGGGCGCATGCTGGTCGCCCTCAAGCATAAACACGGTTTTCTGATGCCCGTCTTCAGTGGTTTCAGTGCTTTTTACACTAAAGCCCCTAACCAGCGAAGCATCAAAAACATCGGTAAATGCCTCGTATTGGTTGTGCTTGTAACGCTGGATAATATCTTTCAGCCTGCCGTCTACTACCCTTTTGCTGTTATTTATCAGGGCTATGTGATCACACATTAGCTCCACGGATTCCATACGGTGGGTTGACAGGATAATAGTTGCCCCTTTTTGCCTTAGCTCAATAATTTCCTTTCGCACCAGTTCGGCATTTACCGGGTCAAAACCGGTAAAAGGCTCGTCCAGTATTATTAGCTCGGGGTTGTGCAAAATGGTAATGATAAACTGCACCTTTTGTTGCATCCCTTTGGACAGGTCTTCAACTTTTTTACTGCCCCAGCTTTGTATGTCAAACTTATCCAGCCAGTAGTCTACGTTTTTTTTAGCATCCTTGCGGCTCAGGCCTTTCAGCTGGGCAAAGTACATGGCCTGCTCATAAATCGGCATTTTTTTATACATGCCTCTTTCTTCAGGCAGGTAGCCAATCCGGGCAATATGTTTCGGGCTTAATTTTTCACCGTTAAAATAAACAGTACCGCTGTCTGCGGCGGTTATGCCTGTTATGATGCGTATCAGCGACGTCTTTCCCGCCCCGTTGGGCCCCAGCAAGCCAAATATGCTGCGCTCGGGCACCTCAAAAGTCACATGGTCAAGCGCCAGTTTTTCAGCGTATTGCTTTACAACGTTGTCTATTTTAAGCATAGAGCTGTTTTTTGTGTGTTGGCAAAAGTATGGCTAAGGGCGGTGTTCCTATTATTTTTTTTCGATGAATAGAGAGTTGAAACAGGTGGAGAGTGCTGGTAAACGCATTTAACAGGCAGAAAGTAGTGGGTTTAAACCCACTATTGTAGAGGTGCATTGAAAAACTAGGTTTAAACCTGCTTTTCAATGCAATCTCTACAGTGCAGGGATTTATTCCTGCCCCGAATGATAAAAATTTTTGTCGCCCGATTTATTAATACCTTTGGATTTTTCCTTAATATAAAAACTATATGTTATGCTAAAACCCACCGTAACCCTGCTGGCAGCCATATTGCTTTTTGCCGGTTGCAAAAGCAGCGATAAACCCGTACTATTAAGACTGAACATGAAAAAAGGGGAAACCTTCACCCTGATTTCAAAAATCAGTACTGATGTTCAATCAATGAGTCTGAATACCGAAGAAGTGATAAAGCTCAGTGTTGACTCAGCTGATAATAATGAAATGGTGCTGGTGGGCGATGTGATTTCCATTAAAAGTGAATCGGATATGATGGGAGAAAAAGAATCGTACAATTCTGACAAAAAAACAGAAGAAATGACCGCTGATGAACTGGAAATGCATGGTGAATTTACAAAAATTTTAAATTCCAATTTTCATTTTAAAGTAAATAACCGAGGGCAGTTAACACGCGGAATGACCTATCAGGATGGGCAAACGCTGGCCAGCGAAGAAAACCCGTTTGACCTGGACAATTTTTTCATCAGCTTTCCTGAAAAAGAAATAAAAGTGGGCGATACCTGGGAAGAAGAGAAAACAAGCGCTTTCCTGGATATTAAATCGGTATTTGTTTATAAAATCAAAGAGATTAATAACAACGAAGTTATAATTTCGGTAACAAAAAATATCGGCCCCATAAAAGGAATTAACCAGGGCAATACAGCCACCGGCGATTATATTATTGACCGGTCCACGGGACGCCTGCTGAAAGGCTCGCTGGTGATGCAAATGCAATCAGGACTGGGTGGTGGAAAAGCCACGTATTCATTTGAAACAAAGTAATTTTTGAATTTCTACTGGTGGCAGAATACAGTAATCCTAAACTAAAAGACTGGTTTACCGTTATATTTGCGACTTTAAAATTTAAAACTGAAGAAATAGCATGTCGCAACTGGTAATTATTCGTCACGGACAATCGCAGTGGAACCTTGAAAACCGCTTTACAGGCTGGGTGGATGTTGAACTTTCACCAAAAGGGGAGGAAGAAGCCCGCGCCGCCGGTGAAAAGCTGAAAGGCTATAAGTTTGACGAAGCGTATACTTCATCTCTTATCCGTGCACAGAAGACACTGGACACTATTTTGGAAATCAGCGGCCAGAAGCATATACCCATCACCCGCGACAAAGCCCTGAACGAACGTATGTATGGCGATCTTCAAGGGCTCGATAAGGCTGAAACTGCCAAAAAATACGGTGACGAGCAGGTGCATATCTGGCGCCGCAGTTATGATATTGCCCCACCAAACGGTGAAAGCCTGAAGGATACCGCCGAGCGCGTTTTGCCTTATTATGAAAAAGAAATTGAGCCTAAGCTGAAAGCCGGTAAGAATATTATTATTTCTGCCCACGGCAATAGTTTGCGTGCTTTGATAATGCACCTGGAGAACCTTACTCCTGAAGAAATTCTTAAAAAAGAACTCGGAACCGCGCAACCTATTGTTTACACGCTGGACAACAATGCTAAGGTGGTGAAAGTGGAGGCGTTGTAGCGTATAGGGTTCAATATTTTTGAACCATTACACGGTACAAAAAATCAATAATAATTGATATGAGCATTAACGAAGTGGTTCAGGAAACTGAGCCCTCAATATTTAAAAAATATCCCCGGTATGATTATCGGGTTGCGCTTGTCCCGCCGTCCAGCCTGTCCTTTAAATCCAGGCGGTGTTTGCGGGCGGTGTCTTTGGCAATATCGTAACCGGCATCGGCGTGGCGGATAACCCCCATGGCCGGGTCGTTATGCAGTACG
>DASPJH010000529.1:0-6418 GCA_035628715.1 Bacteroidia bacterium | reverse complement strand
CAAAAGCATCGCGCTGCTGTTTCAGCAAATGCATCAGCACCGCCGCCGAATAGATGGAGAACTTGATTTTGCTCAAGCCTTCCTCGGGGTAATACATGCTGCTGCTGGTATCAATCACCACCTGGCAGCGCAGGTTGGTTTCCTCCTCGTATCGTTTAACAAACAGGCGCTCGTTGCGGGCGTATAGTTTCCAGTCTATGTGGCGGGTGCTTTCGCCGGTATTGTACAGCCGGTGCTCGGCAAACTCCACCGAAAACCCGTGAAAAGGGCTTTTATGCAAGCCGGTAATAAACCCTTCTACCACCTGTTTGGCCAGCAACTCCAGGCTGCCGTACTGCTCGAGATCTTTTTGTGTGATTACTGCCACCGTTGTTTGTTTAGCTGTTTATATGTTTAATCAACGCAAGGTAAAAAGGTTTGATTATAGTATGGCCTAAAAAATGTATATTTTGATACAAAACACTGGCATATGCAAGGCGTACACTTTGTTACTGATAGTAATAATAAAAAAATAGCGATTCAGATAGATTTAAAAACTCTTGAACGGTATGAACAGGAAATTGAGGATTTACTTGATACCATCATTGCTGAATCTAAAGATGACGAAGACAGCATTCCTTTTGACGAAGTATTAAATGACCTGAAAAAGGATGGAAAACTGTGAAGTATTCTATCACAATTAAAAAGTCGGCAGCAAAAAAGTTAAAATCCTTCCCTATTCAAGTAATTAAATCTATTACTCAGTCCATTTCTGAATTAGCAAACAATCCAAGGGCCGCATGGGTGTAAAAAACTAAAAGGCGAAAAAAATCTTTGGCGAATTAGAGTAGGCGATTACCGGATTTTGTATTCAATTGACGACGTAATATTAATTGTTGATGTTAAAGATATAGGTAACAGGAAAGACATTTATGATTAATTAATGTTGTTCAGGATAGCTTATCCAGCTGTATCCCAAACTATCGTTGGTTGTATACTCTAATTTACCTTCAAATAAATTCTTTTCGGGGTTAAACTTAACAAAATAATTGCACAATGCACCTCCCCTGCCCCTGTAATCCATTGTAAAGTCGTAAATACCTTTTTTTGACTTAAAAGTAAACATCTGTCCCACCCATAATGATTGCGTAGTTATCACAGGGGCTTCTGCTGAATCCAAATCATGTTCTTCCAGAATTACAGGATAATTTACAAGCACATCGTTTTTATAATCATATCCAAACAGCGTAGTGGCGCAGGATACACAGCCCATTTGATTATACAGTGCAAATTCGATCTTTTTACCATCGCCGTTATAATCGTCAAGAAATAAAATTTCAGCCCTTCCATCTTTTATTGAATCACCGCCATTAGCGTGATACTTCAATCCGCCAATTTCAAATCTATATTTAGGGCTAGCAATACAAAAAGGAATTTCGAAACAGTCATCTAAAGTATTTTCCATGTAATTTAACAATACTGGAATAGTATTAATTATTTTCCCATTTTCAATATCAATTAAAGATATTCTCGTACTGCCTTTAAAGTAGCCACTTCCGGTAGTAGCCTGCGGGCACGTATATATTTCATCACTGTTAAACGCAACTCTTGCACTTTCCAGCCAAATAATAAATGCCCTGTTATCAAACCCGGATATAGATTTATACTCTGCAATAATTGCCGAGGCTGGAAGCCCCAGTTTTTTAGATAAAGAATTTCTCGATTTAACCTCCTGCTTCACTTTCTTGAAAACATGGTAAGCTTCAAGCTGTAGAAAGTATTCAAGCCAGGGTTCCTCTTTTACTTTATTTTTAATATAATTAAGATCCGGAACTGAATCCAGAAAATAATAGCTCATCCCGTTTTCAAAATCACAGGTAGTGGTGTCGTATTGCTTTTGCACGGTAATTTTATCAAAGGCCACTTCAATAACACTAATTGAGCTATCCTGTTTAACAGGTAGTTTTTTTTCAGGAGATGATACACAGCCCGCTAACAAAAGTATCAGAAAAAAATAACTCGCTGTTTTCATTTCTGCTTATCTAACGCAAGGTAAAAAGGTTTTGGTGTATTATTTATTTCCAGCCAAACTTTTCACGGTTATTCATTACATATTCCCAAGGGTAATAATGCGCTTCGCCTCTATACTGTCTATTCACACTGTCAAAATATATATCATATACTGGCAATGGGGGCCCCACGTATCATATACCTTGCCATATTAAATTTAATTCGTTTACCAGCCGGGTAAATAAAATCTATGTATACCCATTCAGTAACGTACCTATAAACAGTGTCCAGCTTGCCCAAAGTATCATATTCGTTCAGCTCTACGTTTACCGGATAGTTATAAATGCTGTCGCTTTCCGGATCGTAATTAAACATACTTTTATTTGTCCAGCCGCACCCCTCTTGCAAATACAGGCAAAATTCAAACCGTTTATCATCGCCATTTGCATCAAATAACTTCAAAACTTCCACTTTTTTCAACCCACTATACCCCAAAGGAATTGAAGTATAATAGCTGCCACTTCCTGAATAATTGCCGCTTTCAAACAAAAAAGGAATAAAATAGTATCCAAAATTAACTGCATTAATTATTGCCTGGTTCTCAGTATCAATTAATGAAAAATTAACGTCACCTGTGAAAAAGCCAATGCCTTGTGTCCTCACCGGGCAGCCCATTTCTGGGTCTTCAAAATTCACATAGGGTTTATCAATTCCACTTATCGGCAGCAGGCCTCCACAAAAGCTGCTCATTACTCAGGCGGGCAAGCAGGTTGCCAGTTTCAGTCCTTGCAGTGGTTACTTCAAAAACAGCTTTATTCAGTATGTCGTTGGTTGTCATGAATTTTATCAAATATAAGGCCTCATATTACCTTAATTAAATAGCCACTATAATTTTTCAGTCCTGCAGGCACGTTCATTTATCTAATTTGTAGCTTATAATCCAGCAAAACTGTATAATCGCAACAATGAAAAAAACCGTATCCCTTTTAAGCCTTATTATTTGCTCACTGGCCCTTTTTGCCCAGCCCGGTTACTGGCAAAACCGCGTGGAGTATGTAATGGATATTGATTTTGATGTAACCACCCACCGTTTTACCGGTAAACAAAAAATCACGTACTACAACAACTCGCCAGATACGCTTTATAAAGTGTTTTACCACTTGTATTTCAACGCCTTTCAGCCCGGCAGCGAAATGGACAACCGCAACCGGAATATAGACGACCCTGACAAGCGCCTGAACAAAATATCTAAACTGAAACCCAATGAGCAGGGGTATCACAAAGTAACCTCGCTGCAACAAAACGGAACAGCCATAAAATACACCGAGCAGGGCACTATACTGGAGGTAGACCTGGACAAACCCGTGCTTCCCGGCAAAAAAACTGTGCTGGAAATGGAATTTAACGCGCAGGTACCGGTTCAGATTCGCCGCAGCGGGCGGGATAATGCCGAAGGTATTGCCTACAGCATGACCCAATGGTATCCCAAACTATGTGCCTACGATATGCACGGCTGGCATGCCAATGAATATATCGGCCGTGAGTTTTACGGAACCTGGGGCGATTTTGAAGTGAACATTACAATAGACTCAGCATTTAAGCTTGGTGGAACAGGATACCTGCAAAATCCACAGGAAATTGGACATGGATATGAAGATAATCAAAAGTTGAAAAGACCAGCCGGCAACAAGCTTACGTGGAAATTCAAATCGCCCAACGTGCATGATTTTGCATGGGCTGCTGATAAAGAGTACGTGGTAAACAAGCATACATGCAAAAACGGGGCAGTGTTTTATATGGTTTGGCAGCCGGATGACACCACCCGCCGAAACTGGCCCAAACTGGCAGAGTATATGGAAAAAGCCCTTGACTGGATGAACAGCCATTACGGAAAATATCCCTATACACAATACAGCTTTATACAGGGTGGCGATGGCGGAATGGAATATCCCATGGCAACCCTTATTACAGGTAAGAGGGAGCTATCCAGCCTGGTGGGTGTATCGGTGCACGAAATGATACACAGCTGGTTCCAGGGTGTGCTGGCTTTTGACGAAAGTCACTATAGCTGGATGGACGAAGGTTTTACCACTTACGCTTCTGACGAAGTAATGCGCCATCTTGGCTACGATCGTGAAGGGCCTTTATTTTTAAGCGGCTACCAGGGTTTTCTTTCACTGGTTGAAAGTGGCGATAACGAACCACTGACCACCCATGCCGACTTTTTTAACAGCAACCGGGCATACGGAATCTCCGCTTATAATAAAGGCGGTGTGCTGCTGCACCAGCTGCGGTATATTGTTGGAGAGAAAAACTACCAGGCAGGTATGCTGCGCTTTTTTAACGAATGGAAGTTTAAGCACCCCACCCCTACCGACCTGAAAAGGGTAATGGAAAAAGTGAGCGGGCTGGAACTGGACTGGTACTTTGGGCAGTTTGTTAATACTACCAATACGGTGGATTACTCTCTAAAATCGTTTTATACAGCTTCAGGTAAAAGCTATATCACTATTGAGCGCAAAGGCCGGATGATGATGCCGCTGGAAGTGCTGGTGAAATATGATAACGGCACAACAGAAAAGCTATATATACCGCTTACGCTTTTACGGGGTGTTAAAACAGATTTTGGTGCAGAAACCGTTAAAACCCTTCCTGACTGTGACTGGACCAATCCTTTTTATACTATTACGCTGGATGCCGGTAAAAAGGTGTCTGCTGTATTTATAGACCCGGATTATTACCTGGCCGATACAGACAGGGAAAATAATATACTGTTGGTGCCACAGGATGCAGAAATGCTGATTGAACGTTAATGATAGCGGCATACTACTTTTATTGTAAAACAGCCATTGCGCAACGAAATGTATACTAACTTTTAAACGCCTTTGGAACATTGTTTCCAAAGGCGCTAACTTTGATATGGGCATGCTGAGGATCATTAAAACCGAGGACGGATCGTCTAGTCTCTACCACGAGGAATTGAACGAAACCTATCATTCTACCCGCGGGGCGCTGGCAGAGTCGCAGCATATATACATTAATGCAGGATTGAAATACCTCCTCGAAAATGGTGAAAAGCATATCCGCATTTTTGAAATGGGCTTTGGCACCGGGCTTAATGCCATACTTACTTATAAAGAATGGCTTAAGTACCCGGAAGTTATTATTAATTATACTGCCATCGAAAAGTATCCACTTGACGAGCTTACCGTTTCGCAGCTGGTGTTTGATGGCGTCAATGATAACAGGGAAATTTACGAGGCATTTACCCTGATGCACGGGCTGGACTGGGGGCAGGTTGTCAAGTTGGCTGAAGGTTTTACATTCCTGAAGTCTGAAGCTGACATTCATAATTACCGGCACATGGATACATACAACCTGGTGTATTACGATGCTTTCGCCCCATCTAAGCAGCCGGATGTATGGAAATTTGAAGTGTTGGAAAAACTGAGCGCCGCTTTAAAACCGGGAGCAGTACTGGTTACTTATTGCGCTGGCGGCCAGTTTAAGCGCAACCTTAAACAGTTGGGCTTTGACGTTCAGACCCTTCAGGGGCCGGCAGGCAAAAAGGAGATAACAAGGGCGCTGTTTATATAGCTATTTCCATCAGAAATTTTGGCCTGTTTGTAGCATTTTTAACTTATTTGGCTATATTCGTTACTAATTATTTAAAAAACCTAATTATGAAAGTATTAAAAAACATTGCCATTGTATTAGGAGTACTTGTTGTACTGTTTGTGATTGTGGGCTTTTTGCTGCCTTCTAAGTTTAAGGTAGAGCGCTCACTGGTTATCAACGCTCCCCAGGAACAGCTTTTTGACCAGATTAACAACCTTGCCGCATGGAATAACTGGAGCGCCTGGAACAAAATGGATCCTAACATGAAGGTAACCTACGGAGAAGCTACCGCAGGTGTAAATGCTTTTTATAGCTGGACCAGCGAAAACGGCCAGGTTGGAAATGGTAAAATTACCTTAACCAAATCAGAGCAAGGCACGTTGGTGGAAGGCAAAATGGAAAGTGAAGGCATGCCTTCTTCACTGCTATACAACAAACTTGAAGCACAGGAAGGTGGCGTTAAAGTTACCATGGGCATGGAAAGCGAAATGAAAAACATCATTTACCGCTACATGTTTACCCTGTTTGGCGAAAAAATGGTGGGTGATAAGTACGATGAGTCACTGAAAAACCTGCAGGACTATGTAGCTAAAAACCCTCCTGCACCTAAAGTTGAAACACCTGCTGAACCAACAATAGAAGGTGATTCTAACTCAACAGCTCCCGTGGAAGTGCCTGTTGAAGCTGAAAAAGTTGAAAAAGCCAACGGATAATTCCCGCTTAAATTATAAATGAAGAAGCCGCCTATGTGCGGCTTTTTTCTTTTTTATTACCTTGGTTTACAAGATACACGCCCAGCAGCGTAAATACG
>DASPJH010000528.1:0-3872 GCA_035628715.1 Bacteroidia bacterium | reverse complement strand
AACGGTTATGTATACGATGGGAAAATTCCCTTTATCAAAACCGAAACCCAGCTTAACGATATACCCAAAGTGCATACCCCTGTAATGCTGAATGTGGCCTCGCCCGATATGGCCTTCAAGTTTGCCCACCTGCCTAATGCGGGTGTTGGATTGGCCCGCGAAGAGTTTATAATTAACAATTATATACAGGTGCACCCGCAGGCATTGCTGGATTACGACACCCTTGAAGATGCGGGCCTGAAATCGGAAATTAAAAAACTTATCCGAGGGTTTGCTACGCCTGAAAATTATTTTATCAGCAAATTATCATACGGGATAGCCAAAATAGCCTCGGCATTTTTCCCTAATAAGGTAATTGTGCGCTTCTCGGATTTTAAATCCAATGAATATTTTAACCTGCTTGGCGGTAAATACTACGAGCCCGAAGAAGAAAACCCCATGATAGGCTGGCGGGGCTGCTCGCGGTATTATTCTGAGGCTTACAAAAAAGCCTTTGGCATGGAGTGCAAATCCATTAAAAAAGTGCGTGAGGAGATGGGCCTGCACAACGTAGTGGTAATGCTGCCCTTTTGCCGAACGGTGGAAGAGCTGCACCGGGTATACGGTGTAATGGAAGAATATGGCCTGAAACGTGGCGAGAACGGGCTGGAAGTATTTTTAATGGCTGAATTGCCCAGCAACATTATACTTGCCGACGAATTTGCCAAACATATTGACGGGTTCTCCATCGGCTCCAACGACCTAACACAGCTTACACTTGGTCTTGACAGGGACAGCGCGCTGGTGCAATACCTTTATGATGAGCGGAACGAAGCGGTGAAGAAATCCATTTCGCACCTTATACGCACCGCTAAGGAAATGAAGGTGAAGGTGGGCATTTGCGGACAAGGGCCATCAGATTTTCCTGACTTTGCAGAATTTTTAGTAGCCGAGGGAATTGACAGTATTTCAGTAACCCCTGACTCGCTGCTGAAAACCCTACGTACAATCCATAATTTGGAAAACGCTACGCAGGAAGCAGCTGTGGGAAATTAAGTTTAAAAAATATTAATAGAAAGGCTCCGGCGCTGGCGCGGGGCCTTTTCTGTGTTCATAAACTTCGTCCCTCTTTTTGATCAAGCGGTACCGCATTCCCAACTCCATGCCTCTATACCATATAGCCGACTTATAGCTGTTAGCGTAAAACGTTACATTGCAATTAAATACATATTCAAAAAACAAATTCCAGTGGGGAAAAATATTTAATTTAATGCCTATCGGAACAGATAGGCCTGCATTAAAAAAAGGCCGGGAAAAATCAGAATGTTCAGGCAACATATTATTATCATAATATGTTGCCTGGGGATATGTGGCATGAGTATGAGAATACTGCTGCGAAACCCTTGAATATGCCCATGAATTAACAGGGATGGCCCCATATATCCTGGGGCCAGAATAAAAAGCAAAATACCCGAAAAGTCCGGGAGTTTGCACAGTTTACCCCACATCAATCCCCACAGTTTCATATGCAAAATAATAGTTTGTTATATAATGGTTAAAAGTATCGCCACTGGCGCTGTTGCTCTCGCCTGACATAAGCATCTCCCCTGAAGTGGAACTATAAAGCAGCGCCGCCGAAATTTCAGTAAAGCTGGCAAACCAATCCCAATTAATTACTCGTGGCTTAAGAGTAAAACGTAAAGCCGTAAAAGCTCTTAAATGTTCCCGGGCTTCAAAATTTTTCCGGTCATATCCATTAATATTAATTATATCTGATGCGATTTTGTTTTTTGCTGTAGCTGATGTAGTAGTATTTTCAAAAACCGCAATTAAATCGCCCGGTTTTTTATTAGCTGCCCGCCCTACTGAAAGGCTTATTCCTGCTAACCGCCAGTTTTTAAAAAGCCCCATGCGGGCAGGTGTGGAATCGTTGCCTGACTGGCCAATAACAGGCAGGTAAAATAAAACCAGGATTACCGCTATAATTCGCATGAAACTATTCTTTAATAAAAGGGTACTTCTTCATCCTCCGGTATAAATTTATCTTTTTGGGGAATGTTCTCTTCTTTTACCAGTTTATAACGTAGGCCAAATTCATATCCGTTGAACCAGCTGGAACTTGAGTAGCCGTTTGAAAAATAGGTAGTGCGCCTGCTGATAATATATTCGAAAAATATATTTACCCGTGGAGATAATAACAGTTTCATTCCTATTGGCATGGCAAATCCCGCTACAAAAGATGGTTTTGCAAAATTATTATGAGGATTATGTAGTGCCCTGCTAAGTATTAAATCATAACTAACAGAGTCCCTTGCCTTATACATAGAAGAATCGGTATAAATATTGGTTTTAAAAGGAATTCCTGCGAACCCCCTCGGTCCAGTATAAAAAGACAGAAATCCAAAGAAGCCAGGCGTTTGAATGGCATACCCCAGCTCAGCCAAAATACTTTTGCTTGAAGACGTATACGAAGCATTATAAAAATGAGCCGAATCTCTCGCTTCTCCAAACCTGTCAAATTCAAGCATCCATTCGTAGTGGGAATAAGCTAATGCACCAGAAATTTCGGTAAAACTGACAAGCCTGCTCCAGTTAATTATCCTGGGTTTTAAGGTAAACCTAAGATTAATATTAAGGCTGTAGTTATAGTATATGTTTATCTCATTTCTTTTCAGCCAGTTTAAATAATTCAGATCAGTATCTAGTTTATTCCTGGCATCCTGCGTTGAGGTTATATTATGTAATTGATTTATTAAATCCCTGGGACCGTCCGTGATAAAATTATTGCCTGCTGACAAACTAATCCCCGCCAGCCGCCAGCTTTTCAGGGGGCCTTTGCGTTTAGAAGTATAACCGGTATCCGACTGCCCCCATGAATGGGAAAACAGGAAAACAAAAATCAGTGCCGGTAACATCCTCATCATTCAGTTACGATTATACAAGTTTAAACTGATATTGCCCTGAATTTATACTAACCAATAACCTACGGCTTTACTATTTTTGTGCCCACGGCCTATGCAGCAAAAATTTTTATCCAACTTCACATTACTGATTGTGCTGAATATGCTGGTGAAGCTGTTTTGGGTATTTGGCATTGACATTGCCGTACAAAACACGCTGGGTCTGAGCGTTTACGGCGATTATTTCGCGCTTTTCAACTATACATTTATACTGGCCATTATTGCCGAAGCGGGCATCAACAATTACAGTAACAAGGTAATTGCCAGCGAGCCTGCAAAGCTCTCGTATTACCTGGCCAATATTCTTATCCTTAAGGCGGGATTGTTTATTCTGTTTATGCTCTCGCTGGCAGTATTCTCCTTTGTGCTGGGTTATTCTACCCAACAGCTGGGTCTGTTGCTTATCATAGGTATAAACCAGGGATTGATAACCTTTTACAATTACCTGCGCTCCAACGTATCGGCCTTGCATCTGTTCAAAACCGAAAGTTTCCTGTCCGTAAGCGATAAGCTGGTAATGATACTCATTTCTGCCGCGCTGCTATGGTGGAATCCATTTAGCACTTCCTTTACCATATACACCTTTGCCTGGGTACAGGTGGTGGGGCTGGTAGCCGGGGTGTTTATATGTTTTGCCGTGCTGTGGCGGTTTATCAAAGTTTCAGAGTTTAACGTCAGCCGGGCAAAAATGAAGGAAATACTGAAGTACTCCTATCCGTACGCGATCCTGATAACGTTGATGAGCTTTTACACCCGGCTGGACAGCGTTATGATAGAGCGCATACTGCCTGATGGTGCACGTGAGGCAGGCATCTACGCCAACGGCTTCCGCCTGCTCGATTCGCTCAGTATGTTCGCCGTGCTGATGTCAAACCTGCTGCTGCCCATGTTTGCGCGGTTGATACACCGCAAACAGCCCCTAAATGCATTGGC
>DASPJH010000527.1:0-2732 GCA_035628715.1 Bacteroidia bacterium | reverse complement strand
CCCAGTTTATTTACCAAAGCGGGGTAATTGTGGCGGCATCGCCGGTATACTTTTTTACCCGCGGAGCGGTTAAAGATGCACATAATTACAAGGTGCACCGGGTAAAGCTGGCGGCGCCCAACCTGCCCGATAAATTTAACGGGCTGAAAATTGTACAACTGTCTGATATCCATTCAGGCTCTTTTATGTATCACGATGAGGTATATAAAGGCGTTAAAAAGGTGGTGGAGGAAAAGCCGGATGTATTCTTTTTTACAGGCGACATGGTAAACGTATACGCCTATGAGATGAACGATTACCTGGATGTATTCTCGCACATTCAGGCTCCCATGGGAATGTACTCAACACTGGGGAACCATGATTATGGCGATTATGCCCGCGGCTGGCTGGACGATAATGAAAAAGCCCGCAACCTGCAGGACTTAAAAGACCACCATAAAAACCTGGGATGGCAGTTGCTTAACAACGACCATGTGGTTTTGGACCGTATGGGCCAGAAATTAGGCATTATAGGGGTTGAAAACTGGGGTGCCAAAGCCCGTTTCCAGAAATACGGCGATATTGATAAAGCCATGCAAGGCATGCCTGAAACACCTTTTAAAATCCTGCTTTCGCACGACCCTTCGCACTGGGATGCCGTAGTACGCCCCAAACACCCGGATATTGACCTTATGCTTGCAGGCCATACCCACGGTATGCAGTTTGGTATAGAGAATAAGCTGTTCAGGTTTAGTCCTGCCCAGTGGATGTATAAACAATGGGGCGGCTTATATACCGAAGGCAACCAGCACCTGTATGTAAACCGCGGCTACGGTTACCTGGGCTACCCCGGCCGTGTGGGTATTTTGCCTGAGATTACAGTGATTGAGCTGGTGAAGGGGTAATCGCTATATTTAAATCTGATAGATTAGCATTTTCTATTTAACAATTGTATTTTTAAAAATGCTTACTGGCCTTCTCCTTTTTTATTTTGCTGCTGTTATTCTGCTATTATTTGCAGGGATTAAAGTTTTCTCACGAATAAACTCCAGGGCACTAAACTTTGCAATTGTCTTCCTCATTATGTCAGGAATATTGTTTACTGCAAGAGGACATTTTTATATTCCCGTTATTTCTTTAATTACAGAAGACCTGGGTGCCCAAGACCCATACGGAACCCTAATAGGACTGGTTATTATGTCCTATCCGAAAACTTTATCCTTAGTATTCTTATTGCTTGCATTTAACTTTTTTTCAAAACACCATTACCGCCTCCGCCAGCAACGTCTCAATTCACATTTATAGAAATCTGCCCCCGCACCTTAAATAGGCGGATAATGGAATCCCGGGAAATTTCAACATCGTCAAACGATGGGTTTTCGCTGCACAGGAGCACCTTGCTTATATCGCCGGGATGCTTGCGGATGTACTTCACCGTGCGGTAATCCTCGGTAATTACCAGGTAGATCTCGCCGTATAAAATCACCGTTTTGTTTTTTACCTCTTTAACGGCCACTATATGCCCGTTTTTAATCTTGGGGTACATACTGTCGCCGTATATAGGCACTGCAAAATCACAGTCCTTAAAAGCGGGTATGGAAATAAAGTACTCTGGCTCCTCGCGTTCGTCGGCAAATACCGGGAAGGCCGAGGCGGTGACATCCACATTGTAAAACGGTATTTGCGCATCCGTGGCTTCATTCCTGATTTCTTCAACTTCCTGGTAGTGCTTGCCTTCCTTTTCAGGAATATGCCTCTTAGACAAAATATCAAGCAATGTGTTTACAGGTTCATCAATCGCTTTAGCCAACCGCTCTACCTGGGAAAATTTTATATCGCTGGCGGTTAAGAGGCGGTTCAGGTTCTGATAGGTCATATTCAACCGCTGGCTGATGTCCTGGAGACTCAACCCTTTTTTACGGGCTAATGCTTTGTAGCGTGAGTTAAACGTTTCCATTTCTGCTTTCCTAAAAGTTTTTACAAAATTATGTGAAACAGAAACACATTTTACCAATTACATAAATGTTTTTGTTTATTCCGTGTTTCAAATGTTAATATCTATGTTGATAATATTGAAGTAAACAGAAACACAATTAGTTACAACAGACCTAAAAAGTAAACACTTTACTAAACCTTATTTTTTACAAAAAAAGCCGTTCTTCAGCCATTTGAGCCGCCAAGTGTTCCAAAGTTCGGTTAGTTTTATTTCTTCTACAGATTTATCCTTTGCAAACCCGGTAAGGGCCTGCTGTATAGGCATGGGATGTTGTTTCAGGAATTGAAGAAAGTGGTATTGCCCTGGGTTTAGGTTGAACATACCCAATTGATAGTTTTTACGTGTAATAGCCAGAAAGCTTTGCTGCGCATGCGGTAATGGCGGGTTATCTCCCCGCTGCACGGCCTGGAAATACTGGTTTACAGGGAAACGGAAAGCATACAGGTGAAAATTGCCTGTCAGGTAAAGCTGATCGTCTGGAGTTTGGTTATCAGCATAAATGTATTCGTTTATGTCCTTATATTCAAAAATATTTAGCAGGTCGTATTCCAGCCTGGCCAGCTCAATCATAAAATCCGGCCAGTCCTCCCGCTGTTCTGCGGGTAGTCCCCTGTCGGGGCGCGTCTCTTCCAGGAATTGCGGGAACCTTCCGCCCAAATCGCCTAGTGTATAGCTCTCAGAAGGATACACCTGCAAATAATCATCGGCAAAGGCAGTAAACAGTTCCTCGCCCAAAGCTTGCTTCAGCGACCTGAAT
>DASPJH010000526.1:0-4221 GCA_035628715.1 Bacteroidia bacterium | reverse complement strand
GAGGATATTTCCCAAATCCGTGAGTTTATAGCTTTAAATCCAGGGCTTGTTGGGTTTAATGTCACTATTCCGCATAAAAAAACAATTATTCCTTTTTTGGATGAATTATCGCCGGAAGCTATTGCCATTGGCGCTGTAAATACCGTTAAAATCCAGCATAAAAACGCTTCTTTATATTTAACGGGATATAATACTGACTGTGTAGGGTTTGCCAACTCACTAAAAGAATTTATTCGCGATCTGACTGGTGTTAAAGCCCTTGTGCTGGGCACCGGGGGAAGCTCGAATGCAGTAGTATACGCTTTGGAACAGCTGGGAACTGAATACAAAAAGGTTTCGCGCGAAAAAAAGCCCGGCTGCCTGGTATACGATGAAATTACCCCGGATATTATTGCTGAAAATAAATTAATAATTAATACTACCCCGCTGGGCATGCACCCGAATATTGAGGGTGTCCCGCCCATTCCTTACAATGCCTTGACCCCTCGGCATTCCTTATACGATTTGGTTTACAACCCTGAAAACACCGTTTTCCTGCAAAAAGGAAAAGAGCAAGGTGCTCAGACTATGAACGGTCTTAAAATGCTGTACGGGCAGGCGGAGGAGGCATTCAGAAAATTTATTTAAAAAAACAGGTTCCTGCCTTTGCCCATTTTGCGTTTTTTCCAATTACATCATGCGTATAACAAAACCGCTGCCCGGATGAATTGTGTCCACTTTTCTGGTCGTAACAGCGTAACAGCTTTTTACCCCAAACCCCTAAAGGGGCTTTTAGGCAGACAACCTGTTACGAAAGTCGGTAAACATTAGGGTAGCTACCTGGCGAAAGTCCCCTTCAAGCCTGCACTGAGCTTGCCGAAGTGGGATTTGGACTAAAACAAATTGTAAAGCTGCTGGTAGGGGGTTCAAAATTTTGAACCACTACAAGGGGTGTTACGGCTGGAAAGCAGGCGTCTGTTGGGATTGAGAGAGGTCGTAACAGCGTAACAGCATTTTGCCCCAAACCCCTAAAGGGGCTTTTAAGCAGACAACCTGTTATGAAAGTCGGTAAACATTTAGGGCAGCTACCTGGCGAAAGTCCCCTTCAGGGGTTTTGTCTGAACTAAAGATGTAGAAGAATGAAACGGATTTCAGGACTAAAACAAATTTGTAAAGCTGCTGGTAGGGGTTCAAAATATTGAACCACTACAACGGGTGTTACGGCTGGAAGGCAGGCGGCTGTTGGGATTGAGAGAGGTCGTAACACCGTAACAGCTTTTTACCCCAAACCCCCTAAAGGGCTTTTAGGCAGACAACCTGTTATGAAAGTCCTCTTTTGGGGATTTAGGGGTTTTGGCTGAACTAAAAGATGTAGAAGAATGAAACGGATTTCAGGACTAAAACAAATTTGTAAAGCTGCTGGTAGGGGGTTCAAAATTTTGAACCCTTACTAGGGGTGTTACGGCTGGAAGGCCGGTGGTTGTTGGGATTGAGAGAGGTCGTAACAGCGTAACAGCATTTTGCCCCAAACCCCTAAAGGGGCTTTTAAGCAGACAACCTGTTATGAAAGTCGGTAAACATTTAGGGCAGCTACCTGGCGAAAGTCCCCTTTCAGGGGTTTTGTCTGAACTAAAGATGTACAAGAGTAAAATGGACTAAAACAAATTGTAAAGCTGCTGGTAGGGGTTCAAAATTTTGAACCCTACGAGGCCGCAACATCACAATTTATGATGATAATGGTGAAGGGTTAAAACAGGTGTTACGGCTGGAAGGCAGGTGGTTACCGGGGTTGAGGAAGATCGTAACAGTCGTAACACCATTTTCTGAATGTGATTTTTGCACAGGAAAGGATAGAAGGATGGGCACTGTAGGGGTTCAAAATTTTGAACCCCTGCAATGGGTGTTACGGCTGAAAGACTTGCTGTTATTTGGTTTGAGGCAGGTCGTAACAGTCGTAACACCATTTTTCTGAATGTGATTTTTGGACAGGAAAGGATAGAAGGATGGGCGCTGTAGGGGTTCAAAATTTTGAACCCCAAGGTTGCAATATCATAATATAATGTAAATGGTGGCAGGGTTTAAAACAGGGGTGTTACGGGTGAAAGGCAGGCGGTTACCGGTGTTGCGGCGGGTCGTAACAGTCGTAACACCATTTTTGAACGTGATTTTTGGACGGGAAAGGATAGAAGGATGGGCACTGTAGGGGTTCAGAATTTTGAACCCCAAGGTTGCAATATCATAATATAATGTAAAATGGTGGCGGGTTTAAAAACAGGTGTTACGGCTGGAAGGCAGGTGGTTACCGGGGTTGAGGCGGGTCGTAACAGTCGTAACACCATTTGTCTGAATGTGATTTTTGGACGGGAAAGGATAGAAGGATGGGCACTGTAGGGGTTCAGAATTTTGAACCCCAAGGTTGCAATATCATAATATAATGTAAAATGGTGACAGGTTTAAAACAGGTGTTACGGGTGAAAGGCAGGTGGTTACCGGGGTTGATGGGGGTCGTAACAGTCGTAACACAGTAAACCGGAAAAGTGTGGGGTTACACCTTCATACCGGTAGTCCGGGCGTTTTCTTTGGCTGGTGCGGGTTTATCCTTTATGCCGATAACCTTTTTGTTCTGTTTCCAGTTGGCAAGTATACCAAAGGCGGCAGTGGTGAAGAACGAGAACAAGGCATATACCGCCGCAGGAATAGCAAAGGCCGGGTTATTCAGCATCAGCGGGCCTGTGGCCACAGCAATAGCCAGCGAGGTATTTTGCAGTCCCACCTCAATGGCAATGGTGGTTTGGCTGTTAAGGTTCAGTCCATATTTGCGTGCGAGCAGGAAACCAGCGCCCATGCCTGTAATGTTAAGCAGCAGGGTAAGTGGCAGCACCCGCACATAATCAAATGAAGGGATACCCATGTTATCGTTCTTTTCCAGGAAAATAGCCCCTATCATGGCCACGGCCAGCAGGCCGGTCATGATGTACTTCAGGGGGATACGCACCTTATCGGCAAAACGGGGATAGTACCTGCGGATGGATATACCAACAATAGCCGGGATAACGGTGATGCTTAGTATTTGTATCAGCGTGGAAAGAAAAGGTAACGTTATAGTGGCATCCTGGTGCATAAAGGTCCTCAGGGCAATTCCTACCAGCAGCGGTATGGTAAACTGGGTGAGGAAACTGTTGACGGTGGTTATGGAAACCGAAAGGGCCAGGTTGCCATTGAGCAGGTAATTTAAAAGGTTGGAGGTAGCACCGCCCGGGCAGGCAGCCAGCAGGATGATGCCTACTTTGAGGGCTGGGCTGAGGCCGGGAATGATTAAAACGATTAAAAATGCCAGTATAGGCAGGGCTACCATTTGAGCTGCAAGGCCTACTGCCAGTCCTTTTGGGTTGCGGGCAATGGCTATAAAATCATGACGGGTGAGCGATAAGCCCATGCCTGCCATTATAAAAGCCAGGGTGGCAGGCAGCAGTATGGCTGAAAAAATCTGTGTGTCTAGCACAAGTACGGGATTTAGGCAATTATACGTTATAAAGTAACAGCTTGGGTGAATTTACTAAAAAACCCTTAAATTTACTGCAAAAGCTGGTTTTATTTTTGCTGTACCTTATGTTAGTATTTAAGAATATGAAGAAGAGTTACCTGATACTGGCCGGAGCCCTGATAACACTTTCAGTAGTGGGGCTGATGGCTTTTGATGAAAAAGATAAAACGCTGAATACGCCCAATTCCATCCTTTCGCCCCAAATGCCTGAAAAACTGACATTTGCCGGTGAAGCGGTGCCTTTGCAGGACTTTGATGTGAAAGAGCGTTTTGACCGTGAGTTGATGATAAATACTTTCTGGCATTCGCAAACTATGTACCTGCTTAAAAAATCGCAGCGCTACCTGCCGGTAATTGAAAAAATACTGAGAGAGCAGGGGGTGCCCGATGATTTTAAATACCTGGCCATGGCTGAAAGCGGGCTTGCCAATGTAACGTCCCCGGCTAAGGCCGAAGGTTTCTGGCAGTTCCTGGAATCAACCGGGAAACGCTACGGGCTGGAAATAAATGATGAGGTAGACGAACGTTACCACCTGGAGAAAGCAACTATTGCCGCATGTAAATACCTGAAAGACAGTAAGAACAAGCTGGGCAACTGGACGCTGGCCGCAGCCGCCTATAACATGGGTGAAGCAGGAGTGCAGAAAGCCATTGATAAACAAGGGGTTAAGAACTATTACGACCTCCTGCTGAACAGC
>DASPJH010000525.1:0-3745 GCA_035628715.1 Bacteroidia bacterium | reverse complement strand
GGGCAGCGGCTTTAACGTAGCGATGCGCGATTTGGACATTCGCGGGGCGGGTAACCTGCTGGGCGGCGAGCAAAGCGGCTTTATTGCCGAAATTGGCTTTGAGATGTACCATAAAATACTGGATGAAGCCATACAGGAACTGAAAGACGACGAATTTAAGGAATTATTTAAGGACGAGCCGATACGCATAAGCACCCGCGAAGTGCAAGTGGATGTAGATGCCGAAATATTAATTCCGGATAATTATGTACGAAATATACAGGAACGACTTTCGCTGTATAATGAGCTGGCGCAGATTGAGGGCGAAGAAAAATTATTAAAATTCCGCGATGAATTAATTGACCGTTTTGGTCCGCTGCCCAAACAGTTAAAAGGCTTGTTTGACAGCATGCGCCTGAAATGGAAGGCCCGTGATTTAGGCTTTGAGCGTGTAAACCTGCGCAATAATACCCTTACCTGTTATTTCCCGGCCTACCAGGCCGACAGCTATTACCAGAGCGACGTTTTTGGAAATATTATTAAATATGTTTCTACCCACTCGGTAAAATGCAGCATGAAACAAACGCCTAAAAATCTCACCATGATTATTAAAAATGTTAGTGGCGTGCTGGATGCGATAAGGGAGTTGGAGGAGGTGAAGTCTTTCTCAATTAATTAATGTGCTAATATGCTGATGTGCTAATGAGGGCGCGCGCGCCGGGTCATTCCCCACTGGAATCTGTGCGTGGGTATTGTACTAAAATCACATATCAAAACGTTATGTTGATTGTATTTCAAACTATGAAACATATACTTTTTAATATTTTTTTATTCATAGTAACTTATTTTGTCACATATTTTGGCGGATATAATGTTAACCGAGTAATGTTTGCCGGTATACTCCTGCTTTCCGCTTGCTTCAGCGCGTTGCTTTTAACCGTATGGCTTAAAGGGAATTTCAAAACAAAATATATCAATGCACTAAACGTTTCCTTTCCTATAACTCTTGTCAGCTTTTTAAGCGTATATATTTATGAGATTTCAACTTAGCAATTATCAATTATATGAAAATTTGTATGCGAATATTTGTGACTTTGGTAATAGCTGCCGTATGCTCCTATTGTTTTCTTTTGGGCCAGGTCATATCAATAGAAGGATATTATCCTCTCCAACCCGACATTGACACTTATTATGCTCCCGGATATAATGAAAAAGTTCTTAATTCATTGAAGATCGGAAATGACACGAGCGAAATAATTAAAAAACTCGGACAACCCTTTTCAAAACAAAAAATAGGCAGCACACGGCAATTATGGTATTATACATCAGATGGTAAATGCAAAACTGATGATTATGCATGGCTGGGCCGTGAGCTTATGATAAATGATCAGGGTAAAATTTCAAGTATAAACAGACCTGTTCATTATGATTAAATTGCATTATAATTTAGTATGTTAAATGCACAATTCAACTTTTATAACTGCCTTACTATTTCTTGTGGTATCCTGCGGCTGCCCCGACACACCTGCCGAAGAATGCGGGAAAACCTCAAGAGGCTCATACATATTTTCAAAAGAATTATCAGAAATCAGTGCAAATGATTTAGATATTCTCGCAGGCCTAAAAATTAGGCTTAATGAAGACGGTAGTTTTAATATGTCAAAAGCAATCCCGCATTTAAATGACTCTGCCGGTAAATGGGAAGTTATAAATGAATTGCAGGTTGAAGGGTGTTATCCGTATATAAGACTGTTATTTAATAATGGCCGGAAAAAAGATATTTCATGTTGCTGTGGAAGCAAACAAGATTTCAATATTAGAACCCCATATTCATTAAGCGATAGTGTGCCGTCTAAATACGGCTTTTTATCATTTGTTAGGGTGAATGAGTGGTAATTGCATCTAAATGACAGAAGTTACAAGTATTGAAACATGGAAATGGCCATTCAAAGACCGTTTATTGGTAACACTGCAATTTCCTAAAGGAATTGAGCCTAAAACAGGCGAAAAATATTTATGCGAAGGCAAGGTTATTACAGTTGTGGGTATTGTATTTCTACATTTCCGGGAGCCAGGAAAAACTTTGGAAAGAAGAGAACAAAAAATTTTTGATTGTGGTATAAAATACGAGGAAGCAGAATAATAAACCTCTATATAGATCCTCACCCAGTGGGGAATGACCGGCCAGTGTACCCTTTCCTCCAATCAACACATTAGCACATCAGCACATTGCTTTATTGGCTAATTATCCTATACCCCGCAAACACCAGCAGCAAGCCAGCCAGGTTGCTTCCCAGCAAATAATAAAGCGCTAAAGCGAATTGTTTATTCTGAAAAAGCTGGATGGTTTCCAGCCCGAAGCTGGAAAAGGTGGTAAAGCCGCCTAAAAAGCCGGTAACCAGCAGCGGCCAATACAGGCGGGTCATAGTGCCTTTGGTAACCAGTCCCAGTGCAATACCAATAAGCAGGCAGCCAAGAATATTAACTGCAAAAGTAGCCCAGGGAAACCGGGTGCCATCGCTGGCGGGCAACAGCAAGCATACTCCATAGCGGCTAAGCGCTCCTATGGCGCCACCCATCAACACCTGAAAAATAACTGGCATATCCCTCAATATTACATAATCAGGTGGACAAATAACAGTTACAACATTCAGATTTCCCATTCTGCCAATTCTCCCGTAACTTCGCGCCCTTAACTGCTACCTATGCCCTTAGACCAGGATTTTAATGATACCGCCGACCCCAAGGAAATGAGCTTTTTCGACCACCTGGACGAACTGCGCAAATACCTGTTGCGGGCCGTGGCGGGTGTTGCCGTGTTTGCCATCCTGGCGCTGTGTTTCCCAGGCATTCTGTTTGGCGAAATTATCTTTGGTCCCAGTAAGCTGGATTTCTGGACCTACCAAAAAATGTGCGAGCTTTCCCACTGGCTCAACAACAACGATGTACTGTGCATTAAAGAGCTTGATTTTGTGATGTTCGGCTCCACGCCCACCAGCCAGTTCACCCAGTATTTTGTAGTTTCAATTATTGCAGGCATCGTGCTGGCTTTCCCGTGGATACTCTTCCAGCTATGGCTGTTTATAAAGCCCGCCCTTAGCGGTACCGAGGTTAAATATGCCAACCGGCTGGTATCATTCGGCAGCTTGCTGTTTTTCCTGGGCATTTCATTCGGATATTTTATCCTTACGCCTATATCTCTCAATTTCCTGGGCAACTTCAAACTTGTCGACTCGATACAAAACCAGTTCACCATACAATCGTATATTAATTTTGTGGCTATGCTCACTTTTGCCACCGGAATTATATTTGAGCTGCCCGTGATTATTTTCTTTTTAGCCAAAATAGGAATAGTTTCATCGGCATTTCTGAAAAAGTACAGGCGGTATGCATTAATAATAATATTGTTTATTGCTGCCATTTTAACCCCCCCCGATGTAACATCGCAGGTATTAATGACCATCCCGCTGGCTTTGTTATATGAAATAGGAATAATAATAGCCAAACGGGTAGAGAAAAATAAATTAGCTGAAGAATCAAAATAAATAATAATGAAAATAGCAATTGGAGGCGACCATGCCGGATACGAGCTGAAAGCCAAATTAATAGCCCGCCTGAAAAGCCAGGGCCATGAGGTTACTGATTTTGGTACCGGCGGACCTGAATCGGTGGATTATCCGGATTACGTGCACCCGCTGGCAAAAGCAGCGGTTGGCAAAGATGCTGACTTTGGCATTTTAGTATGCGGAAGCGGCAACGGAGTTTG
>DASPJH010000524.1:0-7431 GCA_035628715.1 Bacteroidia bacterium | reverse complement strand
TAATTAATTTTTCATGGTGAGAAAATTGCTGTAGTAGAACGTCCCGGTTTGCCAGCTCAAAATCTGCAAAATCAAATCCTGGTGCCACAGTACATCCCACTAATGCATAGCCACCATTCTCTACCCTCGAGCCAAACCAGCTACCCGCCTTTATAGTGCACTGGAAAGTTTCTCCCTTTTCAAAGTCACGCCCCAGGGTGTGTTTTATTAAATTGCCGTTGGCCTCAATTTCATATACAGTTAGCGGGGTTCCCTCGTAAAAATGCCAGCCCTCGTCAGCAGCTATTTTATGCAGGGCTGAAAATTCTCCATCCTGCAACAAAAAATAGATGGTAGTGGATGCATTCCTTGCTCCTTTAAAGTCTCGAGGAAGATTGCTTAAAACCAGGGGCGAACGGTAGGTTTCTTTAAAAGCCCCGCCTTCTACATGCTGTGTAAGCCCCAGTTTCTCTATCCAGTAAGCTGCTGTTTTCATACCTGGCAAATTACATAACCAGTAGAATATAGAACGTAGTACCCAACAAAAAAAACCGAAGCGTTAAACTTCGGCTTTTTAGTGCTCGGGACGGGAATCGAACCCGTACTGACATTGCTGCCAACAGGATTTTAAGTCCTGCGCGTCTACCTATTCCGCCACCCGAGCAGTTTGAGTGGACTTTATGCGATTGAGACCCTGAAACAAGTTCAGGGTAAACTAAAACGGGTTTGAGTATCTCCGGAACATTCCGTTTTCACTCAAACCCGGTTTACTTTAGAGCGAGAGACGAGGCTCGAACCCGCGACCTCAACCTTGGCAAGGTTGCGCTCTACCAACTGAGCTACTCTCGCATTTTCCCTTCAGCGTTTCCGTTTGGGGAGTGCAAATATAGCACTCTTTAAATTCATGTCAAGTGGGGAGTGAAAAAAATTAGGGATTAGGTACCCATGTGAATTATAAAATTTTGTAACATGTTAATTATCAATAAATAATGTTGCGTAAGCATTCCGAACCATTATTTTCCGTTTTTACTGTTACGAGTGTTACGACCCCTCACCAACCCAGCAACCACCTGCCTTTCACCCGTAACACCACCTTGCCCAAACCCCTAAATCCCCTAAAGGGGACTTTCGCCAGGTAGCTACCCTAATGTTTCACCGGCTTTGATTGCAGGTTGTCTGCCTAAAAGCCCCTTTAGGGGTTTGGGGTATTACTGTTACGCTGTTACGACCCTTCCCAAACCCAGTAACCATCTGCCTTTCACCCGTAACACCACCTTGCCCAAACCCCTAAATCCCCTAAAGGGGACTTTCGCCAGGTAGCTACCTAAATGTTTCACCGGCTTTGATTGCAGGTTGTCTGCCTAAAAGCCCCTTTAGGGGTTTGGGGTATTACTGTTACGACTGTTACGACTCCTGTAAACCCAACAGCCACCTGCCTTTAACCCGTAACACCCGTTTTTAATCCTGTCACCATTTTCATTATATATTCGACGTTGTGAGCTTGTGGGTTCAAAATTTTGAACCCCTACATAGCCCATCGAATTATAAAAATCATGGTTCAGACAATTGGTGTTACGACTGTCTCAAAATCCTGAACCCCATTATACAGTAATAGGAAAAAGATTAAAATGGGCAATACTAAAGGCAGAATCTTTTTAACAAAAAAAACCCGGCCTTGAGGGCCGGGTTTTTTATAGACTTACCTATATTATTTTTTTCGGATAAGTGATAACGTACCGCGGTAAATCTTGTCGGTAGAGCCACGCAACCTGTATTTTATAATTACATAATAAACACCAGTGGGGCAATCCATATCTGTTTTATAATGCTTACCATTCCATTGGGCATCTTTGTCTGTGGCTTCAAACACCTTTTCGCCCCAACGGTTATATATACCAAGGTCATACATCTCTTCATTAAGCACTATAACATCAAACACATCATTTAATGTATTACCGTCGCCAGGAGTAAATACGTTAGGTGGGTTTATGTCGGTTTTGTACTCGTATGTAAAGGTACAGCCAGCGGTATCACGGCAACCTTCAGGGCTTTCTACCACCAGTACAACGGTATATACGCCTCTGTTCTCACCGTAATTATAGTTGGCATCCGGCTGCTCGGGCCTGATAGAACCGTCTTCAAAGCCATTGTTCACCCCAAAGTCCCACCACCACTTCTGGTAGTTAGTAGACTGGTTCTTGAAGCGCATCAGTGGTATGGTTGAGCTGTCTTCGCAACCGGTAAACTTTGCGTTAACATCTTTCACCTCAATTTTCCTGACAGCTGCAGCAGGGCAGGCAGGCTCTCCCGGCGGAGGTGTATAAGTGGGTCGCAGCTGTACATAGAAGGTACCCGGCTTATCATATACTCTGCTGGCTGAATCTACCGGGGCATCGGGTTTAACAATGGTATCCCCCATTCCGGTTATCCACCTGTAGTTTGAGTATATAGTATCGGATGTGCTGGTATACGAAACCAGGTCTCCAACGCACACAATACTGTCAGACAAGGTGAAGCTAACCCCGCGGGTAGGCAGCACCCTTACAATAAACTTGCGGTATTGGCCAAAAGTACTAGTAGTATCCGGGTATATAGCGCCGCACTTACCAGATGATGCACCTACTTTCGTACTGTCGCTCTGAAGCATTATCACTTCGTAAGTACCGGGCTTGTCATAAACTATTCTTATAGCTGAGTCCCTATGACCAGTCTGAACAATTTGACGTTTAGTGGTATCATTGGGTGCATCCACATCATAAGTTGTAGTAATCCAGTCAGCACCTGAGCTGGGGTTAATACTTGTGTTCCGTATTTCCAGTGTAAACGGAGCACAGCCCACAGAATCGGCAGCAAACTCAAACCTCGGACGCGGGCCTTCCAGTGAAATTGTACGCATTATTGAGTCTTCGCAGCCTAACTGGGTTTTTACCTTAAGCCACACATCAAAATCACCGAAAGATGTATAGATGTGCGGGGGTTTGGGCTGGTTAATTGCCAGGCTACCTGCATTAGGCTTATTATCACCAAAATCCCACCAGTTTCCAACAGGGTTATCGCAGGGTGTACCGTTAACCAATACACAGGGATCAAGCATCAGGGTTGAATCTGTAAAGATCACAGTTGGTTTACAGCCAGTAAGACTGGGGTCGAACGAGAAGTTTGCTGATAAACCGGTAACAATAATCTTCTTGCTTTCAATCTGCTTACAGCCTACGCTATCAGTATACTCCAGTTGTACGTTGTACACACCTGGTTCAGAGAAGCTGCGGATAGGATCGGGAGGCACTGAGCTGTTCCAGCCGGTTCCGTCTCCAAAGTTCCAGCGCAGGGCTTCATATTGGCCAGGGTTCGGCTTTGGTCTGACACCACCAGTCGGAGGCGGAGCCACTGTTGGATCTGCCCAGTAATCCCACTCATCAATAATATAAGGAGGAACAGGAATTGGGAATTCCAGGTAGTACCTTGCTGAATCAAAGAATTGTATAGGTGTATTGCGACACACTATTTCTTCTGATGAATTTAAATAACTCAGGAAACCCGATATTGCTACCCTTACGTTTTCAAACGGTGGGTTATCACAGCACGATTTGCGGTAAACAGTAAAGCCTAACGAATCCAGCGGAACCAGCTGGCAAGGCACTAAAGTATGGCTCACCCTGTTCCAGTTAGGTTTCTTGAACCTGTGTGTGCGGAAAATATCAGGTGTAGAATCGCGCGCATCCAGGAAGGTGGTTTTACCCAGTACAGGATCATAAATACGGGTTAATATAGAGTCTATTAATACAGGAGGATTATTTCCTTCCAGTTTCCAACGCAGCCTGTAGCTGTATAGCAAGCCGCCAATTGGGTTATACCGTATAAAGCTGTCAATTTCTATCTCGCCATCACCCCAGTTCCATATTTCAGCGCCAATACTGTCACTTGAAAAAGTGTAGCCGTTGATGGTAGGCAAAAAGGTTGAATCGCGTTTAACAGTTACATCATTGGGAGAACATATTCTCTCAAAAGTATATGAACTGTCTTTAACTGAATTGTGGAACCTGAACCCAGGGTTTGACTGAATATAGCGGTATGCGCTATCGTACCAGCGCTCATCTATACAGGGTTGTCCTGTAAGAGGATCAATACCGTTCTGAACCCTGAAACCTAACGTTACCCAGCCGGCAGGGTCAGCAATTTTTGAAGGATAGGCGCCGTTGGGCTGGTATTGCCAGAATATCTGTCCCACGTTAGGTGGTAATGACAGTGTGGCAAGCGGCCAGGGAGTAAAGTTACGGTCTACAACAGTACCTGTTTGGGGTACCCATTTGTCAAAAACACCGGGGGTACCATCCACACGGTCAGCCAATGAGTCGAAGTGTATCCAGAAAGCCTGGCGGTCGCAAGCGGGGCCGGTCCTGCTAAAATTATACATAAAACCATACACGTTCGGAGGTCCGTAACAGGGTATACCTGTCCAGCGAAGCCCGCGTGCATCAGGGCCTTGCAATGCCAGCTGAACTGTTCCTACTGATTCGCAAGTTGAATCCGGTTTTGACGGATCGTTATGAGAAGGTGTAAGCGACTGTATTTTAGGGTCTTTCTTGCTGGTGTCAGTTAATGTAAGCCTTACAGTATAACAACGCTCCTGGCCGGGAGTATACCAGTGCTTAGGCAATGAATCACGATTGAAATTACAGTTGATCCATTTTCCATTCGCATCATACGTATTGGCAGGCGCCGGTGAAGTGGGCCAGTGCAGGTTGCCGTATTTAGCCGCTTTGGGATAAATGGGCCTTGAATCAGTAGTACACTGGGGCGCAAAATTATCTGCAAAATCCCAAATGCGGGTGGTATGGCTGTTTTTTGTATAGAACTTGTCTTTGTCGCTTGCGCCGGTGGCAAGAATGTTACCATCAAAAACCAATACCTGGTTACCTACCTTTATAGTATCTCCAAGAGGGCTTACATATACATTACGCCCGGTTTTAGTGGTAATTGTCTGAGAAGATCCTGTATTTCTTGAAATAGTATCAAAATCAACGTGAAAGCTATTGTTGTCAACCAGTTGCAGTATGGCTCCGCCACCAACGGTATAATAAAAATCGTTAAACGCTGAATCATCGTTCAGGTAGTATGACGATACGTTGGTAAAATATACGGTATCTTTAATTTTACACTGGTAGCGCTGTGAAGGGGGAATAAATATTCCGGCCGGTTTAGACTCTATACCAGCCGAAGGTCCTTTTACATGCACCCTGTATATAGTGTTGAATGAACATGAAGGAACGCCGGGGCCACTGGGAGTGGTAAGCTGGAAAGATACATCATACGGTCCGGCACTGCTGAACTCGTGAGTGGAAATCCAATTTTTATCATCCGTGTTATCAGGACCGGTTGGAGGGTCATCAAAAGTCCAGAGGAATTTTGCGCCTTGTATCACAGGATGTTTGAAAATGAAGTTTTGATTTCCTGCACACTGGATGTCGCCGTTTTCAACGGTAACACCCAAAATAGGTTTAATGGTACATGCTGCTTTTTTAGTCATTGTATCTGCACATCCATCGTTTGATTCAACAATCAATGATGCGTTAAAGCAGCCGTTCTTACGATACGTGTATTTTACAGTAGGCCAGTTAATAGTGTCCTGTCCAACTGTATCGCCAAATATCCACCTGAATGATTTAGCATCCAGCTGGCTTATCAGCGAGTTATTTACAAAAGTAGTAGGAGTTGAATCACACGCTGTGGGAACAGGTGTTGTAAAATCCACTCCAAGGTCAGGTTTAATGGTAATAAACGCTGTTTTAGTTAAAAGCCCGATACAACCCTTGCTGTCAACCACCCTTATAGAAGCATCCAGCGGTCCGCCGGCAGCAAGCGGGTGTTCGATATACATAGGTCCGACAGTTGGAGGGATAACAATACTATCGAACTGAAAGTTGTTTGCTCCCAGGTCAAACTCCCTTTTTACTATCGGATTACCGCTTGGAGTAGAGGTAAGGTCCTCGTACTCATAAGCGTTACCATTATAACACTGAATAGGGTCCGAAAGCAATTTAAAATCGGGTATGGGATTTAAGTGAATAGCAATAGTGCTTGTTGCCGTACACTTAGCCACCCCACCCTTGTAAATAATAGCGACAATGGGAGAGCTGCCGCCTGTAGGGGCTGACCAAACGTTACCCGCAGAGCCGTCGCCGTTTAGTTTTTTCAAGGTACCATTGCTGAATGTCCACACAATGGAGTCGGACGTTGAAACATCCGGCCCGCTGATGGAGAAGTTTTCGCTAACATCAACGCAGCCATCGGCCTTGCCGGTGATAGTGCACTGCGCGGAGGCCTTATAGGCACTTAAGCCTATTACTGCCCACGCCAGCACAAATCGGAATAAAAAATTGAGTTTATTCATGTTAATCAGGTCGTATTTATTCAGGTTAAACATCAGTAATTTACAAAACTATTAAAATATATCGTATAACAAAGGTTTAGATGTATACTGTTTACAATGGGTTGCATCGCTTTATCCTTTTCACCGTTTTATGCTCACCGCACCAGTAACCCGTTTTTCTTCAAAACCTTTAATTTTATATACAAACACCATCATATATGCATCTGCAGGGCATTCTTCGCCGGTAAAAATATTTTTTCCATCCCAGGTATTTTCTTTGCTGAAGCTTTCAAACACCTTATTGCCTGAGCGATCGAGTATTTCCAGGTGGTATAGTTCTTCGTTGCGTATGCCTATGTCGTAACGGTCGTTTATACCGTCGCCATTAGGACTGAACACATTAGGAATTATCGGTTTTACGTCCTCATAAGTATAGGTTTGCTTCACCCGCTGGCTGAATGAGTCCACGCAGCCGTTTTCGCTAATGGCAATCAGCTTCACCTTATATTCAGCTGCATCCAGGCTGGTATACGCATATACCGGCGACGCCATATTTGACCCTTCTTTCCCATCGCCAAAAAACCAGCTGTATTGGGTAGCTCCCTCACTTGTATTAGTGAACTTAAAGATGGCCTTCTCCACGTTTTCTACAATAAAGCCGGCTTTCACTTTTGAAACCTCAACGGTTTGCTCCGTTGCCTCACGGGTGCCGGTTATATCTGTAGCAGTAATTTTGTAGATACCACCTTTTGAATACTTATGCCTGATTTGTTTTCCTTTAGCAGTAAGGGCTGAGGTACCATCGCCAAAATTAACCCGGTAGGTGTATTTTGAAATATCATCGGCCAGGGTAATGGTTACGTCCTCTTTTACGCACAGCTTACTGTCCGATACATAAAGCGCTACGGTTGTTTTATCTGCAGGTTTATCGGGTGCGCTTATCCCTGCATCATTTCGGCCCGGCGAAGTGTTTGGCTGCGTAGCAGGCGCTGGCGGAACAGGGTTTATACCGGCTCCGTTATTATTACTTCCCGGATCAGTGCCGCCAGTGTTTGCCCCGGCAGTTGTGCCGGTTGAGCCAG
>DASPJH010000523.1:0-3649 GCA_035628715.1 Bacteroidia bacterium | reverse complement strand
ATCTTGAAATAATTTTCAAACATTTGCCCATTCAGCCATGCCCGGGCGTTCTCCAGTCGCTGTACCGGCTTGCCAAAAGCAGCGGTATTTATATATTCATAATTATTTTGGGCGATTTGATTGAAGTATCGGACCTTGCCCGTATAAAATCCCTTTTTGTAACTGAATTTCGCTCCCTGCTGGTAGGTGCCAAAGCTGCCAATGCCCCCTAATACCGAGCCGTGCAGCCCATCTTTTTCCCGCTGCGTTTGGTTAAAACTGATGGTGCTGCCTATTGCACCGCTACCATAAAGAGCATTTTGGCTGCCCATGCCTAATGCCAGTCCATCAATAAAAAAAGCGGGGATAAGATTCAGGTCGCTCAGCTGGTTCATCGGGCTCAGTATGTTAAAGCCGTTCCAAACTATGGCGGTATGCACGGCATACGTTCCCCGGGCAACTGGTGTAGCCAGCGCACCGGGTGTAAAGGTGCGCAGAAACATGCTGCCCGATTGCTGGCTTAATATGTCGGCCAGGGTGTTTGGTTTGTATTGGGCCAGTATTGAGCTATCGGCCTGCCAGGTACTGGTGCCGGCATTAAAGGTTTTTTCGCGGGAAACAACCACCTCTACATCTGATACGGTATAAACAGTATCTTTTTGTGCTTTTGCCGAAAGGGCAATCGCGGTAGCTGCCAGCACCGTCAGAATTTTATGCAGTTTCAAAAACATAATTTTTTTGACCTGCGGAAAACAGCAGAATACAGCACTGCATACAACGGGTGCGAATGAGTAAACAGGAAACCGTTTTGCATTACTGAACCCGGCCTTTATTCCCGAAGGCGTGAATCCTTGTGCATTTAGGCAGGTCTTCTGACTCATTTCGCTTTTTGCAGCCTTCCCGTCAGCTAATTGACTAACAGTGGCAAAGGGGGCAAAAAGCCGGATTGAAAGCAATCCATGAAACTTACAGCAGCGGGTACTGTCCACGATTTTCACGCGGTTCCCTTTTCATCGTGCGGGCAAAAAAATTTGCTCACGAACCTGAAATGCGAGGCAAATATAGAGATTTTTTTAAATGTTCAACTTTTAAGATAAAAGATTAGACAAGTTGTTAAACTTCAGGTTATACTGATTGTTTAGCTTTATTGTATTCCTGTTGCCAGTTGTACCAACCCATCAATCCTATAATCCAGAATACAACAAACACCAGGCTTACCAGCGCCATCCCGTTGCTCCAATAGATAATAGCAGCCAGCGGGTTGCTGAAGGCCCACAGCCACCAGTTTTCAATCCAGCGGCGGCCCATCATGTATGTACCGGTAATGCTCATCACCGTTATTACTGAGTTAATATACGGCATGGTGGCAGGTTGCGAAAACCATTGCGGCATCCAGGCGTGGAAATGGTTTACAGCATAACCCAATCCCAAAACGGCCACGGCCATTATTACCAGGGTAAGCATGTAAACCGGCAATCCCGGCGACCAGTAGCCAACCTGAACATGATGGTTTACTGCCCTACGGTTCCACCACAGCCAGCCTAAAATACCCATAGTGAAGTAATAGACCTGTAAAACCAAATCGGCATACAGGCCGGCCTGGTAAAAAATGGCGGCAAACAGGGTAACGCCCACCAGGTTTACCAGCCATGTATAAGTAATCCGCCTCGCCGAAAGGGTGGTAGCCCAGATGCCCAGCACCGTTGCTGCCAGCTCAATATAGCTCATTGGGTGGCTCAAAACGGTGAAGGCAATATTTTCAGTACTAAAGAATTCCAAGACAGCAAATAAAATAAAAACCCCGCACCAATTGGATTGATGCGGGGAACTATTTAACCTACTACCTGATTATTTGCTGAAGTTTATTGCGTGTTTCAAACCCGAATACCCGGTAATATCAGCTTTGATAGAGCCTACCAGTATTTCGGCCTGTATACGCAGGGGAACTTTGTTTTCATCATCGCTCACCCATACTTTGAGTGCTTCTTTATCTTTAAATACACGTCCGCTTATTACCTGTGGTATAATCAGTATCGCGTTCACTTTGCCAAGGTCGGTGTCAATTACTTCGCGTTTATCCACTTTAAATTTCAACGAGTGAATCTCGTTATCCAGGTAAACATTCAGGGTAAACTCGGTACCCATTTTGGCGTTTTTTACGTCAACGGTACGGGCATAATAGGCTACTGAAATAACATCCTGGATGTCAACAGGAGCATCTTTACTGCCTTTTTTGCTGAAGTACTTCTTTTTCTTATGATCAAAAATCACAAAATCAGTGTCTTCGTACCCACCTTCCTTCTGGGTCTTAACAAACTGAAGAGGGAGGATTGACTGTGAGTCGAGGTAGCTTTCAAAATGATCGCGCACCTTAAAAATCCAGTCAAAACCCGATTTAGATTTACCAATACCATCAATATGGTATGTTTTTCGCCCGTTTATCATAACCGGCTTGTCTTTTACCTTCATCTCAATGGTACCGGCATTTACAAAGCCGTAATGCACGCGGTAATTAAGAGCTTCTCCATAGGTAAAAGCATTGTTGGTTACGCTTCTCATTTCAAACTGTGCATTTACTTCGTTTCTATCGCTTGTAAATGAGTTCAGAGAAAGCAAACCAGTTGTCAATACTGCAAATAGTGAAATTGATACAATAACATTTCTCATAGTTGGTCTAATTAATTCAATATCCGTTCCAAATTTCAGAATTAATACCACTATCCCCTGTAATAGTAAACGCTGAAACCGAACAAATTGTTACTTACCTGAAAATCACCTGCCCCTGGCCTTTTTGAGTCACATTCAGCGGCTGTTCAAACGGCTGGGCATAGTAATATGTATTACCTGTATTCCCCACATATACGTATAAAACCTTATAAGGCTTCACATGCGCGTCGTTTATACCGTAATGGTATACAAAAATATAGTCGCCTGTAAAGTTGGCCGCGTCCAGCTTGCCTGCATCAAACAATACGGGGACAAAAATGGGTGCATACCCGCTTAGCTTCACCTCTCCGTGTGATTTATGGTTCACAGTCATTTGGCCGGATTCACCCAAAATATTGCTTAGTATTATAACAGTAAGGTTTACCGTACCGGTACTGTTCTGGTTAATTTCCATTGATGGCGTGCGAAGGGTATCAGAACCTGTTATCTCGCAGGCATCGTTTATTGTCAATTTCTTAAGCTTGCTGCAATGGACAGTGAGCTTTATTTTCCGGCTGAAATCCCTTGTCCAGTTGCAAACATTGTTGTCTTTTACAGTTAATTTACCATCGGTTACTTTTACATTTACGTTGGCAATTACATTTTCGCCGCCTTTAACAATTATTTTGTCTACCGTATCCTGCCTAAATTCCACTACAAACCGGTCTCCAACAATTATCTCCGTAAAACTGCCGGTATTTATTTCTTTTTCGGTGTATTTTCCTGCTGGTTTAAAACAGTCCTCCGGACCGGCATCCTCATTACAGGAAGCTAGTATAAAGGGTATTAATAATATGTAAAGCAGCCTTTTCATTTCAGCCGGTAATTAATCCCCCACTCAAAATAATCGGCGCGGGCAAAGTGGGCTTTTAACGCCGTGTACAGCCAAAATTCAGGGTGCACCTGGTAACCAAACGCTATCCGCTCGTAAATGCGGCCTTTTACTTTGTTTTTATTGTACACA